>NZ_JAUBRH010000109.1:0-8017 GCF_036701775.1 Microcoleus sp. N9_A2
TTCCCGCGTATGAGTAGAAGCACTCATTGGTTCAACCTGATGATGGGGCTTACTTCGAGTATGGGTAAGGCAAGGTTAGAGTGTAAGATGTGAGGCTGCATCATGGGGTTAGGATGACAGAATCAGGCTGGTGCATGAGTCATATATATGTGGTGTCTGCATTTCTTGGACTTTACTGAGGGAAGTTTGGGTCTCAGATTGAGCCGATCGCCCTTAACAATTCCTCTGATTCAAAATCCAGAAGTTGACACGACACGGTACTCTAACCCAGATCAAACTCCCAGGAATCGATCGCCCGCAAAGACACTCTCCTGAATTACACCCCGAAACTCATTCAGTTACCCCAGTTATCAGCCTTTGAGGATCGATGGCGAGTTGGTCTCCTCAACATCTACATCTAAAAAGTGCAAGTGACTCTCTTCCTCAGTATTGACAGCAATCACCAGACCTCTATTCCCCCAAGGAGCTATCGCCCGGGGTGAGGCGGGGCTGCTAAAACTCCCTACTTGAATCCCTTGACTGTTTAACACTTCTATCTGCCCCCCTACATCTGCCAACACCCATCCCCAATTAGCCACACAAGCAGACACGGGCAAAGTTTCAAGAGGAATTCGTGCTACCTTGAGTGGCCACAATTTCATCAACAACACCGCCGCTTTACCACCTTGGGGAATTCCCAGCAAAGTATAAGGCTCCGGTGTCAACAGCATCTGTCCTACGCTGGCAGACAAACGCACAGAACCCACCGGCGTGCCGCGGCGAGTGTAAACTCTAAAAATAGTTTGGGGATTTTTTGGCTCGTTGTCCGGCCAAACTGCTAAGACGTGTCGCCGATCCAAAAAAATTAATTCTGGTAAATAGTGTTCTGATAACGGCACAGTAGCCATCAGCTTCAGGACTTTTTCCGGATCGCCTGCAGTGCTGTTGGCAGCTAAAGAATAAAAACGCAGCTCGCCAGGAACCGCTACTGTCAACCAGTGGCCGTGAGGGTCAACAGCAGCTTTTAAAGCATCTGGACCTTGCCTCAAACCCATATCCAGCAAACATTGAGGCTCCCAAGAGCGCTCATTGAGCCAGTAAAGTTTTTGCGGAGTGAGAACGCAGCAGCCGTGGGAAGCAGGTAAAATGCCGCGCACGATTTCCGGCATTAATGAAATAGAAGTAGACTGTTCTCCTGTAACGAGCTGTTTTCCAGGCTGACACCAAACCTTCACCTCTGTACCTACAGCAGCATAGAGATAGGTTTCAGTGGCAATTAAAGTGGTCACCGGTACAGGAAGTATTAGTGGCTTGGGCTGGGAAAGCGAATAGCGCACAGTCCCAAGTAAATTAATAGCCGACTGTGATGCTTTTTCCTCTTCAACTTCTAGCAAAGACTCAGTTTCAGACTTCAGACTTTTATCACCACTGGTTGTGGGGTTTTCCCAAGGAATAATGCAGTCGCCCAATTGCCTGACAGCGGGGTCGTACATGATCAGCCGCAGAGCTTGAGCCATTTGAGAAGCACTGGCAAAACGGCGGGCTGGTAGCTTTTCTAAAGATTTTTTGACTATTGCTTGCAAAGGTTCGGGGATGGCGCCGGGAAATTGCAAGCGTTGATTCAGGTGCGCCCACCTCAAGTCTCCGGGGGTTCCCCCGAAAGGGCGGTAGCCCATTAGCAATTCAAACAGCAGAATTCCTACTGCATATATATCTGACATCGGGGAAAAAAGACCGTAAAACCGCTCTGGGGCCATGTAAGCGGGGGAACCTACGGTAGCGTCGGGAGAAATTTCTTGGTGGAGGCGAGTGGTACCAATTTCTGGCAGCCGACGCGCGATGCCAAAGTCAGAAAGCCGGGGCGACCAACCTTTTGCTCCTAAAGTTAGGAGGATATTTTCGGGTTTGATGTCGCAGTGAACTACGCCTCGGCGGTGCGCGTAGTCTAAGCCTGCTAAAACTTCCATGACTAGCTGTAAACCTTCGAGCAGACGCAAGGGGCGGTCTTGTTTGAGCAGGTTGCGGAGGGTTCCTCCCTCGCAGTAGTCCATAACCAAGTACCTGCCTGTAGCTGTGTGTTCTAGAGCTCGGCAGGTAACAATATTCGGGTGCTGCAAGGTGATCAGAAACCACAGCTCTCGCAAGAATTCGCTAGTTGGGGCTTTTTGATGACTAAGTTCTTTGAGAGCAACCAGTTGGCTGGTGAGGCGGGAGTCCTGGGCGGGAGCTTCTCGAACGCTGGCACAAAAGACTCGACCAAATTGTCCTTGTCCGACTAGCCCTAAAATGCGGTACTTAGAATGTTGCATCGGTCTAATTATAGAAAAAGCTTGAGCTAGTATTAAAATATGTAAATAATTCTGACAAAAATTCAAATTTTTGAATCGCTCGCCAGGTACAGCCTATGTTATCTCAGGTTCATTCTCAGCCTCCTTGAGAGCGATCGCACAGTCGCACGTACTAAAATCCTTGAGCTTGGGAATCGCTATCAATCTTGGCGGACGCCGGTACCCGCTCGGGAACTACCTGTGGCTGCTATTTTAGTCGATCGCGACTATTACAGTTTTTTCAATGCCATCTAGAAAGTATCTAAGGTTTTAGCTTTTCAAGGCTAAGCTGGGGAATCGGGGCGAGGGAACAGCGATATGACAAAAAAATAAGTGCGGTTATGCCATAGGGGTTAGAGAGCCAGAAGCAGATGCTGTCGTCAAGGCATCTTAACCTTTTTGAGTGTTAGCCAAATTTTTTTGCGCTTTGAATAAGTTGATCGTAACTTGCTAAATACTGAACTTGACAGGAGCAAACATCAATATGGTTAAAATTATTAAACTAGATCCAATTGCGGAGGAAATAGCAGTCGAAACCCGATCAAATATCCTGTCTGCCTTACTTTCCAAAGACTTAGACGTTCTCAAGGAATGCGGGGGGCGGGGAATGTGCGCTACCTGCCATGTTTACATTAAAGAAGGCATGGAAGGCTTGTCGGACATGAACCGCCGCGAGAGAAGAACATTGGAAGTCATTACTACGGCTAAAGCCAATTCGCGACTTGCTTGTCAGGCTCAAATTATGGGCGAGGGTGTGGTTGTACAGTTGCCTGCGGGGATGTACATTAATGCTATTGAAAATGTCGAAGCTCTGATCGGCCGCCGGGCCCAGCAAGATTTATTACACCCAATTACGGGTCAAGTAGTTGTAGAATCGGGAAAGTTAATTACTCGTTCTATCGTTACACAGCTTAATGAAACCCGCTTTCAAGTAGGACAGTATTTAGTTCGGACTAAAGAAGCTTAAAACTGATATGTTTGTATTTTAGTAGTAGAGAAAAATCTATGTTGAGCCAACTTGCGCGTTTGAGCATGGAAGCAGACGGACGCTACGCCAGTGCAGAAGAACTCCAATTTTTGAAAGACTACTTTCAGTCTTTGAATCACCGGATGAGTGCTTATAAAAAACTTCAAGCCTCTGAAACAGAAATTATGCGGCAAGTGGAAGCACAAATGCAGTCTCTAGACCCTAGTTTATTTCGGCGGGGGGCTAACGATGTCACTGAAAAGTGCCGTGGAGATATTGTGCGGGTGTTAAGGCATTCGGCGGCAGCACTATTGATTAATGATACGGAACGATTGCGCGATCGGCTACTACTTTGGTTGCAAACTATTTTAGGCGCTGTTCAAGTTAGAAATAGTGCAACCGTGACCTACGATGTGATGAAAAAGGTCCTCAAACAATATCTCACGGTGGAAGAAAGGAACCTATTTTTTCCGATTCTGGACATCAACCGCACTTTACTCGGCAAATAATCAAGGGGGTTGACAAGTTAACGCCGATAAACTATGCCGTTAGGAAGAGTGGCTCCAATCAACTTCGCTCCTGTCAAATCCGCCTCAGTGAGAATGGCTCCCCGGAGGTTGGCTCCTGTCAAGTCAGCTTTATGCAAGTTGGCTTTACTCAGGTTAGCTTTGCTCAAGTTAATTTCATGCAGGCAAGAATTAGACAGGTCGGCATTGATCAGGTAGGCTGAACTCAAGTTGGCTTTGCTGAGGTTGGCGCCGCTCAAGTTAGCTTCCATCAGATAAGCAGCGCTCAAGTTGGCTTCGTTCAACAACGCCTCTGCCATATTGATTCCAGTTAAAAGTTTGCGGCTCAAGTCTACACCGCTGAGGTCTGCCCCGCTGAGGTTAATACCGCTTAAGTGGCTGCCATTCAAAGTAATGTTTCTCAGGTAGGTTTTGCTGAGGTCTGCTTTGCACAAATTGGCTCTATCCAAGCAAGCTTCGCTAAGGTCTGATCCGCTCAAGCACGCGCCGTTTAAATAGGCTTGAGTGAGGTTAGTTCGCCTGAGATTAGCTTTCAACAGGTTGGCTTTGCTGAGGTTAGCACGGGTTAAGTTGGCTCCGGCTAGGTTGGCTTTGGATAATTCGGCTCCGGTGAGCTGTGCTTCGGTCAAGTCTGCCTCTTTCAGACTCGCTAGACTTAAGTAAGCATCTTTGAAGTTTGCCCCGTTGAGATTGGCTTTAATCAGATAGGCTTTACTGAGATTGGCCTGGCTGAGAACGGCTTTGGTGAGGTTGGCGGCGCTCATATCTGCACCTATAAGATTGGCATTGGGGAGAATTGCTCCGGTCAGATTTGCCCAATTCAGGTGACATCCGGCGAGGTTTGCGCCGGTGAGATTGGCGCCGATGAGATTGGCGCCACTCAGACTTGCGGCCATGAGGTTGGCGCCGGTGAGATTGGCTCCGCTGAGGTCAGCTTTGCTGAGATTGGCTCGGCTCAGATGGGCTTTGGTGAGGTCGGCCCCGCTGAGGTTCGCACCGATTAAATAGGGTCGTTGCTGGTGTTGGTTGAGGTTTGCCAAAATTAGAGTTGGGGCATCGCTGGAACGGTATAAATCGATCGGACTCAACACAATGCCGCGCAGATTTGCCAGTCTAAAATCTCTTTCGCCGGCTGCATATCGAGTTAGAAGTTCATTGGCGTCCATTAAGTTCTAGCAAAATGTTTGAGGTTTTGATTGCTTTTAAATTTTATGAGTTTCTAGAGTAAGTTATGAAGTTTCTAGCTGCTAGTTATCATCAGGTTTTATTTGAATTGCTAAAATCTGATTTTTTAACTCAGGAGCTTTTTTATAATTTAACTCACAGTTTTGATGATACGGTGGATAATATGGGTGTAAAAAAATCGATTTGACAGCTATTAGCAACAAAATAATAGCTGTCAAATAAGTCAGTTTTTTGGGAAAAGTTGACTGATAATAGCTTCATGGTCTTTTCCTTCTTCGACCATAGAATCTGCCGGTTGGAGGCGATCGCGCAGCCCTAAAATAAAGCGGTTGCAGTCCGCACCCAATGATTCGCAGGATGTTTGCAGGCAGTGAAGTTCTCGACCCGTAAGCTGACTAAAGAAAGAACTTAAAATACCTGCTTCTAAAAAACAGGCTGGTCGCTTAGACTTGGGGGCTGTTTTAGCAAAAAGAGAGTTAGCAATTTTTACTATTAAAAATCCCTGTTCGGAATAGCTGGGGTCCAGATCAAATGTTCCCCATCCATGAGTTTTCCAACACTGCTGCAAGGACTGAAGAAATTCTACCATTTCCATTTCAGAAACTGGCTGACCGTAGTATTCGCTGACTTCTTCGCAAAAACGCACGTAGAAGTTTTTACCCCACCAGCGACCGCAGTTGAAAAGCACGAGGCGGGAGGCTTGACCTGTTTCTTGTTCTAAGCCGATATAAATGGCTTGAATCAGTGTTTCTGGGAGTGCTAAGAGCCTATCACCCCGGCGGTTTTCGAGGAGGCCGAGTTCGAGGTCGCCTCGGACGTAGGCATCGCTGGCAAAGTAGTTTCCAGGGAGTCGGGGCTGTTTGAGTAAGTCGGCAATATTAATCATCGGAAATTGGGAATTGGGAATCGGGAATTGGAAATTGGGAAGAAAGCTGATTATTTATTACCTTGGTCAATAATAATTGACTGTGCTTGGTCGAAAAATGGTTGCAATATAGCCCGGGCTTGCTCGGAAAGCAATTCTTTTAAACGAGTTTGCAGCAGATTGCAAACAGTTGCTTCGATATTTTGAGTTTGGTGGGCTTCGACTATGCCGGAAAGCCAGTCTACAAGGCGCTGTTCGAGAAAATTTTGATCGTTCAGCAGCATAGCCATAGCGCAGTACCGCAAGACTAACACCCAGTGTTTGAGCGATCGTTCTAAGGTTTCTTGTTTTTCGTCGGGGAATGTTTCTTGTAGTTTGTTGGCTACTGGTTGGAAGATGCTTGCTTCCTTCTCTCGCAAAAATTCGTAAATTTTTAAGCGCTGGACAAGGGTTACAGCTTGACGCTTAAAAGCTATGAGTTCTTCGCCTTTTAAAAAGCGGTTTTCTGCCTGATCCAGCAGCGCCTCAATCTCAGGGTGCATGATTTTAATTAAGTGGTAATCGGTAATTGATAAAAGGAAGGAAGTTCGGCAACGAGCCGTGTACGGGATTTAACGGATTTAACTAATTGATTTTGAGGGATGAGGAAAGAGGAGTGAGGGAAGATGGATGAGGGATTGCCCTATTTTTCATTTTCCATTCCCTACACAGATTAAAACAGGTCGAATAGGTCATCAATGGTGACTTCTGCTTGTTCAGAAATAGAAATTACTGGCAAGGGTGGCGGTAGGGGTAGGGCACCTACTTCCGGAATTCCTTCCCAAGAAATAGCTTGAAAAAAGTCTGCTACTGGCTGGGTTAAACTCAGAAGTTGACCGGGGGTCGAGCCATTTGGGGTTTCTAAAGATTTTCCCAGCCAATTATAGTGACCAAAGAATTCTTGGACAGATTGGTCCAACCATGAAGTTTGACTTTTCATCTTTCTTCCTGCCTGGAGAAATCCACCATCGCACTTTCGATCGCGAAATTGGTGGGAGGAAAGGCAGGGCAGGGGATGTGCCTTTCCAGGTTGTTTACCGCAATATTTCACCGTGTTGCAGTCGATTTTGAATATCGCGCGCGTTGGCACCTTCGTTGAGCCAGAATGCTGCTGCATCAATTTTATCTGGGTTGCCGAGCAAGAACTTGCAATAGGTTTCTCCCATTGAGTAACATTGGAGTTCTATGCAGCTCAGAGGCTTTTTGACTAAAGAGCCGAAGAAACCGGCGAACAAACCGGCGTATATGTGACAAACCGGTTTGCCTACGTCTCCCAATGTGCGAGCAACTGCTGAGTCAAAGAGGTTGATGAAGATGCAGCCGTGTTTGCGATCGCTCATGTCCACTTCCCAGCGACCCCAACCTTGAGCTGTGAAAGGCCACCACCAAGTTTCTAGCAGAAACATGAGATTTGACTGGCGAATGTTCTGGCTGTATTCGGCACTAAACCATTTTTGAAAAAATTCGGAATCTTGAAGTCCCCACTGGCAACCAATAGTATACATGATGACAGAGGACGCGGGGCCGACTTCTTCTTCGAGCCCCTCCACCAAACCGATAATGAAGTCTTCGCTGGTAAAAATGTTGCGCGACTGATTCCAGTCGTCAATTGTACCCATCTGGCGATCGAAGGCAAAAAAATCCTGAAACCTATAGTGGCTGTGAGTTTTAGGATGCTTTTGCTTCAGTAGCGATTCGCTGTTGGGGGAAATTTCTTTTTTGGCAGTAGAGACCATTGGCGAGTTATTCCTTTTTGGTGTAGTTTGGTGAAAATTAGAGTCAAATAGACTGGCCTGTGTATCCAATGTGAACTACCCACCGTCAAGCGGAGTACCGCTATGACGGGGGCTTCCAGTTTCAAGGGGAATCGCATCTATCAAGACCGAAATCTTTCCTGGTTGACTTACACTCCCTCCACTGGCAGCAGCACTCGTTCCTAATGCCAAAAACCGCAAGGCTTCATCCCTAATATTTTTCGCGGCATTGATATCTCTATCATTACGGCTGTGACACTTATGGCAATCCCAATAACGCAGGTTCAGAGGCATTTTTGATACTTTGTGAAGACAATTATTACAAGTCTTAGAACTAGGGAAAAATCGGTCAACCTCTACATAGGTTTTTCCAC
>NZ_JAUBRH010000110.1:0-7925 GCF_036701775.1 Microcoleus sp. N9_A2
CATTCTCTCCTAGCGCGGTGGCTCTAGTTCTTCTTTTGCCACCGTTCTCATCTTTGGTTAGTCTAAACTACAGTTTTCAATAAACGAATTAAATGTTCGACAAATATTCGGTCAGCAGCCATTTTTTTTGTTGGCTTCCATTTGTGACGAAGTTAATTCTCCTTTTTTTGGTTGTTTCGTGGGTGTTTTAATTGATGGTTCTCCAATATAACCTTGATCACCTTGAAATTTTTGATGGGGGTGAAAGTTTTTCAAACTTTCACGAAATAAATTTATGTCACTTGAGGGGCCTGGCTTTCCTGCAATTATATCAACAATATCTTGACCATCTGGCAACACAATAATTTGATTTTTAAAAGTATGATTTTTTTTTCTCAGAGTAATTTTTTTCTGTTCTTCATACTCGGACGGTCTCTCTCTTGGCTGTTCTTCACTATCTACTATTAGTTCATAGTCCGTTAAAATTTCTTGAACTATCTCGTAATCACTCGCATTTTTTTTTACCTGTTCAAGTAAACTTGATGGCAGGAGTTTTTGGAGAATGGGAAACCAGTAATTAAATATATTGTTGGCGGTTGACTCACTAACTTCCCATTGAATTCCTAACAATTGAAATGTTGTTAAATGTCTTAAATATGTCAAAGTTAAAAGAATTTGCTGTTCCTTGGATAGCTTTACTTTACGACCACCCCCTTTCTTGATGATTCTAACTTTCGAGGCTTGGCTCTCCTGTTGCTTTTCTGTATGTAAGACGAGAGCCTGCTTTATTAATTGTTCTAGTTGCTCATACTTGATGCCTACTAATCGCTGCGTTTCTTGGTTATTATTTTTAATATAATTTAATAGGTTGCTCATATTTTCCTGCTGAAAAACTAACGATCTACTATTTTACCACAAAAGTTTCTATTTTGGAGATGTCTATTGTTAGAAGCTCTAGACCCACTTTGTAATGACTTTTAAGAGAAAAGAGGAGCTGATTAATGATGATTTTTACTTGCTGCCATGTTTGAGACAATAAAAAGCTTACAACCACTGTTTACAAGTTGTATAATAGTTAGCAATGAGTTGTTCGTGAGAATTTAGTTGACTGAAACAGCGAGGATTTTAGTCAAATACTCATCATCCCACCCGGCTCGAAGTCGCTTGTTCTTTGCTCCAGTTTTTGAGTTTTTTTCTTGACTCAAAAGATTGAGAGAGATATGTCTAAGAATAGCAAAGTTTTGCGGAGCATTATCTTTTCTAATCCGACAATCATCTTCACGAAAACCCACATCTAATACCCAATGTAAAGAATTCTCAATTCCCCAATGGCTGCGGACTGATTCACCAAGTTTTTGAGCATCATTTGGTAAACTACTAATATAATAACGAGTTTCAATAGTTGTTTTTCCATTGACTATTCTCACGGATTCTATCAGACCTATACTATGAAGTTTCTCCCATTGATTGTCGGGGTCAATTAGCTCTTTAATGTCACTTAGCATTAAGTGATGTCGGATTTCTGAGCAACCATGAGTACTCTCTTTTTTCGTCGAATAAGCTGTATGTGTAAAGCCAGAAAATTTTTGTCTAATTGCTTATTTAAACAACGCTTCTACTCTGGCATACAGAGATGGTTGGTTCTTTTTTAAGGTGATTACATAATCTCCTTCTTGTTCGACAATTGACTTCACAATTGACCTTTGACAGCCCATTGCATCAATAGTGACAATGCTTCCACTTAATTCTAATACTTTGAGTAAAGCCGGAATTGCTGTGATTTTATTGGATGTTTTATCAAGCTTAACCTGTCCTAAAACTAATCTTTGACTGGTCGCCCAAGCACTGACCATATGAATCGCTTTTTTGGCTCCTCCCCGATCGTAAGAATGGCGAAGAGTCTTGCCATCAATTGCGATTACTTCTCCTGGATTGAAGCAGCTAATAGATTGAATCCAACTCAAAAAACATTTCTGAAATTGCTCAGGTTTGAGGCGAGAAAATACTCTCGCAATTGTGTCATGGCTCGGTATACCATTCGGCAGTTCTAAAATTTTCTTTAACCATTCGTGTTTAGCTCGCCCGTAACTTTCGATGTCCACCCATGTATCAGCACCGCAAATTACTGCACAAATTGAGATCGTGACAATATCAATTAGTTGATGATGTTTCGTCCGCTAAATTCTTGGATCTTCTAAGTCGGAAAAATGGTCGGCAATGGTGATTTTAGGTTTGGGTTTCATAATGGTAAACTCTATTTTTTTTTTTTTGATACTCAATAATTCTGCTCCAATATACCATATTCTGTTAATATTAAATTTAGATGCGTTCGCCCTGCCCCATTCCGAACGGAAGCCATTGGTCACACGGCGAAATATCACACTCATCCGAATCGCCTGTTCACTACTATTATTGGTGGGTGGAATTGTTGCGTCTTCTAAAAATAGAAATAAATTGTCAATCAGCCCACCGTAACGTTTTCGTAACCGGATCCCATCCTTTTGGTCTGGCACTAAATCCAAAATCTGGGTTAATCTTTCCTGTAATTTGTTCGATATCTTAAGAGTCTAGTCTCGTCCATTTTTGATCGTCGCCGATGAATGATAAAAGCCCTTAAGAATAACCTCTTCATCGCTGGGGCAAAAATTTTGTCCCCAGCATCAATCGCATATTGGCAATCCCGTAATTGATGAGCACTCGCACACTTGCCATTGTGGCGCTGGATGATTTTTTTGAGCACTAAATAAGTCTGACACCCAGATATCGGGACGATGTTCTGCGAGAACTTCGTTTATGACCCCACTGCCTCGGCTGGGGCGGATGACGTGTAAACAAACATCCTGGTTCTGAAACACCCACTCCCATTGGTTCTGCCCGTTAACTCTCGCACTGGTTTCATCTGAGCAAATTAATTTCGCCCGACGCAGCGGTTGCAATATTTGAGTTACTTGCTCATCTAAATTGGTTTTCACTTTCAAGAGCAAGTTGGCGATTGCTCCCTCTGATATCTTTAGTCCAAAGACGGATGCTAATAGGGAAGATAGCCGTTCGTAGCTGATGGCATGAGTGTAACGAAGATATGTGACTAGGCTTTGAATTGAACTGCCAAACGGTGAGCCTGGTTCCATTCCCAATGGTGCAGGTGCAACATACTCGGTTTGACAACAGGCACATTGACCACCATAACGTTCTATTCGGGTGATGATGGGGCGAATTGGGGGTAGTTCGATTTTTTCGTAGACGGATTGCAATTTTTGGGTGGCGGCGGTGACTTTCTCTCCACACTGGGGGCAACTTTTCAGTTGGGCGATAATTACTTGATCGGGTTCAGGATGTAGCTGTCTTCCCCCTCCAGCTCTTCCGACGCTTCTTTGTCTTTTGATGCCTTCAATTTTCGACGGCTTGATGTTCGGCTTGAATCCTTTCGACGGTGGAGTGCTAGAATTTTTGCTAGTTTTACTGGGGGAAGCGCCTAGTTTTACTTGGTCTGTGACTGAAGAAGCTGCCGTGAGTTTTTGGATTTCCTGCCATAGCTCTACTAAGCTGATACGCAGCTAGATTGTATAATATAAATATAAGATAAGCGATCATGAGTTATAATGTATGCCAGCCAAAAACCATCTATCTCAAAATCAAAAACAGAGACTCGTTAAACTACTAAAAGAGTCTGACGATAATTACGTGAGGGAAAAAGTTCTAATTTTATTGCTAATAAATGACGGAAGAACTTATAGAGAAATTAGTGAATTCATGGAGATTGCTTACACAACATTAGCTTATTGGTCAGTTCATGGCGACCCAGATAATTTGGATAGTTTTTTAGATAAAAGAAGCCCAGGCAATTTTCGCAAAGTCACTCCAGAGTATGAAAAAATATTGATAGATACAATCGATAAAGATCCGGAAGAATATGGATATGAATTTGGGAGATGGACGGCAGCCAGACTAGCAACATATTTAGAAAAAGTCACAGGAATTAAATTGAGTGGTTCCCAAATATCCCGGATACTACATAAAAAAAAATACGTTTACATTTGGGCTAAATATAGTTTAGAGGACAAACAAAATCCCCTTGAAAGAGAAGTATTTAAACAGAAGCTATCGGAGTATTTAAGAATAACCCAACAAACGCCCGAGCTTTTACAGGTATGGTAAAGGGCGTGAGAGTGGATTCAGTTTACGAGTGATAATAAGAAAAACTTGGGGTAAAAAAGGTAGTCGAAAAAAAATCACAGGTCAAAGGAGAAGAGGCAGAGTAAATATCATGGGTGGGTTGAGATATCATGACAAAAAAAGGTTAAATTTTGTGATAAAAAGAGGAGACTCTAATACATTTTATGAGCAAATTAATGCCTTAAATGATTCGATAGTTCAAGAATGGAGAGAATTGGGTAATCAAGCTGAAAATTTTGCCGAATCAGGAATAAAGATTGTCATTATTTTAGACAATGCTAGTTTTCATAAAAAGAAAGATATTCTGAGCCAAATATCAGCCGAAATGCCTCATATTATTTTAGAATTTTTGCCACCTTACAGCCCCGAGTATAATTTGATTGAATTGGTCTGGCATTCAGCGAAAGAATATATAGCACATCGACTGTTTAAGTCAGTAGAAGAATTGTCAGAATTACTACATAGATTATTAAATGAAGGAGAAATGGTTATTAAATGGGATCGAAAAATCAAAAATAAAGGCAATGCTATTTTATCCGGTTTAGCTGCGTAGCAGCTTATCAAGGCTTCTTTTGCCTCGTTCGATAGTTGCTTTAAGTCGGGGAGTTTTTCCATTCCTTTATCTATAGCAATCCTAAATCATTATCAAGAGTATGATACAATTATATGCAATACTTGATTGTGACAATAAAAATATGAATAACTTAAAACTGCCCCTCAAAGATATGGAAAATGAAATAACTCAATTAGAATCTTTCATTAAAAGTGATATCGATGCAAGAGAACTTAAACGAGCAATAGCTGTAAGGATGGCTGTCGAAGGCAAGTTCTACCATGAGATTAGCAAAATTCTCGGTGTAAGTGAATTTTTTGTTGGTTATTGGAAAAAACAATTTCAAACCAAAGGAATCGAAGGAATCAAGCTAGGGCATAAAGGGTCACAAGGGTATTTAACAGCTCTACAAAATACTGAAGTAATCGAGTGGTTAAAGAATAAAGAATATTGGAGTTTAGATGAGCTAGTTACTTATTTAGATCGAGAGTTTGGTGTGATATATAAATCAAAACAGAGTTACTATGAACTTTTCAACCGGGCGAAAATTAGTTGGGAAAAAACTCAAAAAACCAATCCTAAATTTGAGATCGAACTGGTCAAAAAAAAGACGGAAGAAATTAACGATATTTTATTCAAAAACAATGCTGGCATAGAATCCGGGCAAATAATAGTATTATTTATAGATGAATGTCATCTACTTCATGGCGATCTGACTGGTTATGTTTGGGGTCAATCCAAAATCAGAATTGAAGTCCCAATTACCAATGAAAAAAATAGACAAACTTATTTTGGCGCCCTAAATTATCAAAGCAAAGAATTCCATGTTCAGAGCCATCCATCTGGTGATGGAAAATCGACATTTAAATTCATAAAATATTTACAAAATAAATATAAAAATCAAAAAATTATCTTAATTTGGGAGGGAGCTAGTTATCATAAATATGGCGAATTTAGAGATTTCTTATTAGAAGTAAATGGTGACAAAGAGCCTGATGATTGGTCAATTACTTGTATTTTATTTGCTCCAAATGCTCCCCAACAGAATCCCGTTGAAGATATTTGGTTACAAGCTAAATTTTTTTTAAGAAAGTATTGGTATTTATGTAGGTCTTTTAAGATTGTTAAATTTTTGTTTGAATTTTTTACTAACGAACATAAATTTGATTTCCCCAAAATACATAAATATACTTGCACGCAGAAAATTAATTAGGATTGTTATAGGTCTAGAAAATCATTTAGGATTGCTATAATGTCTTTCTCGTTTTGTTGTCAAGGGGGTTGAGCAATTACAATTAATTAATGGCGTTTCGTTCGCTCAATCCTGGGATCTTCTAAGTTAGAAAAATGGTCAGCAATGGTGATGTTAGGCTTTAGTTTCATAAGAACTAACTCTGCTTAAATGTTTCGTATGTAATCAATAATTATTCTCCAATATACCAGATTCTGCTAACATAAGATTTAGATGCGTTAGCCCTGTAATCGAACACAATTCATCAAACGTATCATTGACTTATCTCAGAGAATTGGTTTAAGAATCCGACTAATTTACTACCCGCCATATCGAGCGCAAGTATAATCCAATTGAACGCTGTTGGGCAGCACTTGAACACTATTGGAATGGTACTATTTTAAATTCAGTTGAAACAGCCGTAAACTGGACATCTAACATGACATGGAAAGGAATTAAGCCGATTGTAAACTTAATTGAGACAACTTATGAGAAAGGCGTAAAAGTCTTACCTCATGAGTTAAAACAGTATTTGCCCTCATGGCAACGTTCTGAAACTTTACCAAAATGGGATAAGCTGTCAAACATCTAAACTGCATTAACTAAGTTACCTTTGTTTTTGACTTTTCGGTTCCATTTCATAATTAATTCTCCTTCATTTAACAGTTTATGTAACAGTGACTCTAGTTTTTCAATGGATTCAAATAATCTATTTGCAACATATTCCTTGGCGGAATGCCACACTAATTCAACCAAGTTGTAGTCGGGGCTATACTTGGGTAAAAACTCTATGATTAGATTCGGCATTTCTGTCGCTATTTTCTGCAAAGTTTCGGCTTTTTTATGAAAACTAGCGTTGTCCAAAATGAGTACAAATTTACAGCCTTTATCTTTAAAGTCTTCCGCTAAATTTCCTTGCAATATCCACTCGGCTCTTAAATCTGCATAAAAATTTTTCAGCACTGCATAAAAATTAGCAGAATTTCCAGATGTCATAAAATCTACCCATCTTTTCTTGTCTGAATATCTCACTCCACCCATGACATTAATACGACCCTTTCTTCTGTCTCCTCTTTTCTTGCTTCGAGTCCCTTTTTTACAGGTAGTCCTGCATAGCAAGGAAAATGTGTTATAATTTTATTCTTTTAACCTACCTTGACTTTTAGCTTATGAACTGTCCCAAGTGCAACTCTGAATACATCTTGAAAAATGGTCGCAGTCGCTCCGGCAAACAAAATTTTAAATGTCGAGATTGTGGAAGACAATTTGTTATGAGTCCCAGACATCAACCGATTTCATCAGCAACAAAAAAGTTGATAGATCGACTTTTATTAGAAAAGATATCTCTGGCTGGGATTGTGAGGGCGACTGGGGTTTCGGAACGGTGGTTGCAATACTATGTTAATAAAAAATTAGGAGCTGTAAAAAGAGAAGTAGAAGTCAAGTCAAAAAAGAAAGGGAAGCTAACAATTCAATGTGATGAAATGTGGTCATTTGTAGGCAATAAGGATAATAAGCAGTGGATTTGGCTGGCAATTGATGCCTCAACTAAAGAAATTGTAGGAGTATATATTGGCAAAAGAGATCAAGCTGTAGCTCAAGGATTGTGGGATTCTTTACCACCAGTTTATCGTCAATGTGCCGTAAGTTATACAGACTTTTGGAGTGCCTACGGAACAGTTTTTCCTCAAAAAAGATACAAGGCAGTAGGAAAGGAGACTGGCCTGACAAACTATATAGAAAGATTTAATAATACGATGAGACAAAGAATATCTAGATTGGTGAGAAAAACTCTTTCATTCTCCAAAAAACTCTCCAATCATATTGGGGCTATTTGGTATTTTATTCATGAGTATAACGCCAGTTTATCTATCAATTAAAACCTTAATTTTCCTTGCTATGCAGGACTACCTTTTTACACCAATTTTTCCTTCTAATTACTCTTAAACTAAATCCACTTTCGTCCCAAAACCATACCTGTAAAAGAGC
>NZ_JAUBRH010000111.1:0-7904 GCF_036701775.1 Microcoleus sp. N9_A2
AGTGATTTTTTCTTGTGGGATGGGCCGGAGAGCCCGTCCCATTAACTGATGAAAAGGATTTTTGCAAGAGGTCTATTATTGGAATGGTGCTATTTTAGATTCGGTTGAAACTGCCATAAACTGGGCATCTAACATGACATGGAAAGGAATTAAGCCCATTGTACACTTAATTGAGATAACTTATGAGAAAGGCGTAAAAGTCTTACCTCATGAGTTAAAACAGTATTTGCCCGAATGGCAACGTTCTGAAACTTTACCAAAATGGGATATCACGATTCCCCCATTTTGACTGGTATTTTATTTGTCCGCGAGTCCCTTAGCGGTTTCTTAAGAGTTTGCAAGGCGTTTGAATGGAGACTCGCAAGTAGGTAAGCACTACAGACAATTTCCCACCATTTTTCAATATTTGTGTAACTTATGAGGCTAAAATCGGCTCAGCCTAATTTATTTTGACTTAATTTTAATCCAGATTTTACCCAATAGAGCCATCCGTAAAAAATACCAACCTGGTGATATTTGGCATCAGAAATTCTTGTCATTACAGAGCAAGTTTCGTTGGGTAGAAGAGTTTCTTGATTCGTCTTAGCCCGACAATTTATATATCATAGCAATTAAGAAAGGTGACTTTCATGATTCTCTCAAACCGTTTTTCTGAAGCCCTCACCTATGCCGCCGAATTGCACGCTACTCAAGTTCGCAAAGGTTCGGGCGTTCCCTACATTGCCCATTTGTTGGGCACGGCTAGTATAGCTTTAGAATATGGGGCAAATGAAGATGAGGCGATCGCAGCTTTGCTTCACGATGCGATCGAAGATCAAGGCGGCCACACCACCCGCGAAGCCATCTGCCGCCGCTTTGGGGATACTGTCACAGCGATTGTAGACGGCTGTACAGACAGTGACGAGACGCCGAAACCCCCTTGGTGGCAGGGAAAACAAGCCTATATCGATCGCATTTCTAAAGCTTCTGGCTCCGTCAGATTAGTCTCGGCTGCTGATAAACTTTATAATGTTCGATCGATCCTGAAAGATTCCCGTCAATTAGGAGATACTGTTTGGGAACGCTTTAAAGGTGGCAAAGACGGTTCTCTCTGGTATTATCGTTGTTTAGTAGAAGCATTCCGCCAAGCTGAGTTAACGCCTATAGTTGAAGAATTAGACCGCACAGTTTTAGAATTGGAACAGTTTTCTGAAGGCTGAAGACTGAAGGTAAAAATCACTCATTATCAATTACCAATTACAGTCACAAAATGGCAAATGTTCGCTTAGAAAATATTACCAGACGCTACCAAAACGTCACCGCGATCGAAAACATCAGCTTCAAAATCCCGGACGGGGAATTTTGGGTATTAGTCGGGCCATCCGGCTGCGGGAAATCCACAATTATGCGGACAATTGCAGGTTTAGAAACCGCAACTTCCGGCAATCTTTACATCGGAGATAATTTAGTTAACAACATTCCGGCGAGACAGCGGGACGTTGCAATGGTGTTTCAAAATTACGCGCTTTACCCGCACATGACTGTCGCGGAAAATCTGGCTTTTGGATTGCGGATGCGGAAGGTTGACCCGACTAAAATTCAAGAACGAGTCGAAACAGTAGCCCGCTCACTCTCGATCGATCACCTCCTCAAGCGTAAGCCCAAACAGCTATCAGGCGGACAGCAGCAGCGGGTAGCACTCGGAAGGGCGATCGCCCGCGAACCGAAAGTATTTCTTTTGGATGAACCGCTTTCTAACCTCGATGCTCAACTGCGAGATGACACTAGAGCCGAACTCAAACAACTGCATCAACGGCTGGGAATTACCACAATTTACGTCACCCACGACCAAGTGGAAGCGATGACTTTAGCTGATAAGATTGTAGTCTTAAATGGGGGGAAAATTCAACAAATTGGAGATCCGCAAAGCATTTATGCCAAACCAGCTAACCGCATGGTTGCCACATTTTTAGGCAATCCCGCCATGAACATTTTGCCAGCAATTTATACTAACGAATCCTTTCAAGTGGGAAATCAACATTTAGCCTGTCCGCCCTCGATTCAGAAAAAATTGCAGCCTAGAGAAGGACAAGGATTTGATTTGGGCATCCGTCCAGAAAATATAGAAATGTTTACGCCACAAAACGCAGAAGAAGATGATTTGAAAACCGATGTTTGGGCATTAGAAAAAGTCCCTCTTGATGTAGAGGTAAAAGTAGTGGAACCTCTAGGGCGAGAAACTTTAATTCGGGCGAGTTTGCCTTTGTTGAGTGCTGAAACTACTGTACAGTTACAAATACCTGCGAATGTTCGCTTGCGATCGGGCGATCGACTGACGGTACAGCTTGACTTCGATCGACTATTTATATTTGACCCCTCCACCGGTGAGGCGCTGTATCCTTAACTCGATTCAACCTCAAATCTCCAATCTTAAATAGATAGGATTTATGCACGCTGACTGATGAAACCCAGTTTCTTCGTGTATTTCTCGTTCCTCGTCCCAAATTTTTCGCAGAAACCGGGTTTCTCGCCCCCATGCGTAAGCCCCGATAGACTGACTTTTCGAGTGGGGATGTTTCTATTTCTTGTTACAAAAATTTACAGTTGACATTTATCAATTTCCGAAGTAATGATACGATTAGTATTGGCACAACGGCAAAACGTCCCCCCAAAAGCTGATCTTTCCTAACTCGGGGCGATCGCGATCGACAACTTCGCATCTTCGCGCTAAGAAGCGGCTTTACGCCCCAACTTGGGAGCAACTAGCGAACCAAAAACTCAGAAAAACGTTCTAGCGGCATTTTTAGATGAATCCCGACAACCTGCCTCAAATGCTGCAAACAGGATTTCACCTAACTTTAGGTGCAACTTCCTTTTTAATTGAGACATTGCAAGATCCCCTGAAGCGAGAAGAAAATCTTGACAAACTGAAGTCAGATTTTGGCCAGCTAGCCGATGAGTTGCTGGAAAAAGGAGAAATGACTGAGCGAGAAGCCCGGAATTTTGTAGATACTATTTTCTCAGGGCCGGGCGATCGGGAGAATGCAGACAATGAATCTGTCTCGCCCAAGCAATCAGATGCAGCGACAGATGCTCCTCCCGAGTCGGTTGTACAGCCTAACGTAAAGCTAGAGATTCAAGAATTAACTGCACAGATGGCAGCGCTGAGGGCCGAGTTGGAAAATTTGCGCGCCCAAAAATCCCAGTATTAAAGAATCAAGAGTCTTTAACACAGCCGGAGTTTACTTGCCAACTTAATTTAAGAGAACCAAACTTTAGTCATTGTCCCATTTTTCAGAACCGATCAGGTCGGCAATGCGATCGCGCAGTAAGAAGTCGCATTTTTCTAATTCGCACTCTACACAAGCCCATTCCCGGGGTGGGATGAATTGGCACAGCGTGTAGATAGGCTGTTGGCGGCTCAGCACGCCCTCGTGGACTAGGTGACGCGCTTCATCTTGGATCACATCTAAAGAGTATTGGATTTGGGGAATAGTGGAGTGAATCATAATGCGCCCTCAATGTTTTACTAAAAAAATTTATGGCCCTGGTAATAATATAGTCCAAACTTAGGAATATGGAAGTTAAATTTTGTCCGTATACAGCTATACAATTCACCACCGTAAATAAAAATAAATTATACGAATCATTAGTAAGTGATGGGATCTGTCTTAGGATATTGATAAACAGCACATTTTCCTGACTAGGAAGCGGATCTGCTGGAAAGTTCAATTCAGAACTTAGGAACCCGCATCGGATTCCCGGTTTCTGGATGCTTTGCCACCAAAGGCAACATTTCTTGCGAGAAACCGGGTTGATGAATTTAAGTCCTGACGGAAACACCAAAGGAAAGATTTAGGAGTCGGGCAACTCAAGCATTACCAGTTCCGTCAATGCCGAATAGCACTTCTAGAACGAGAGATTGCGCTGCCAGCATTTGCCCATAACAAAATACATAAGGAATACTCGGAGGCAAGTGTGGCAAAAATTGCTCTAAAACGTAGGGACTGCCGTAAATTAACACAGCTTGCAGTTCTCCCGTTTTTAATAATTTCTTAAACCAATCTTGAGCTGCTTCGGTCAAACCAGCACTGCCTCGGAAGCAATTGCCGCGAATGAAAATTTGCAGCAGTGTCGGAGAAAAATGCTCTGCACCTGTATTATCAGCGATCGCCCCTGTGCGATCGTCAATCAGTTGCAATTCGTAACCAAACTGTTCGGGAAGGGCGATGGCAGGAGTGTGGTTGCCCAAAAACTCGCACCCCAAAACATCATCTACAACAATCAAATTCCGCAAAAGCTGGTTTTCTGGGGGTTTTGCAACCTGCAAAGGTAGATTGCCGCCAAATTTCAAAGAATCTCGCAAAATATCGGCAGCAGTTGCCCTTGCCTCTGGATTTGCCAGCAAACTTAAGTCGATCGAGTCGATCAATTCTGGATGCTTGCTCCCCCCCTTGTAGGGGCGGTGCCCCTGTGCCCGCCCTGATTGGGGGGGGTCAGAAATCGACAAACCCACCTTGATTTTTGCTTTCCAAATTCGCTTGACAGATTCCTTGATTTGTGCTATGGAAAGCCGCCCTTGAGTAACAGCTTCGCAGACTGCGAGAATCGCCCCTTCCGGGTCAAGCGGCATCAGCAAAACATCAGCACCAGCCTCAGCCGCCAAAACTGCTGCTTCATTAGCGCCGTACTTATTGGCGATCGCACCCATCACCAAAGCATCCGTCACAATCAAACCTTCAAATCCCAACTCTTCTCGCAGCTTCCCAATCAAAATTTTGCGAGAAAGAGTAGCAGGAAAGTCCGCATCCCAAGCCGGAATCAGCAAGTGAGCACTCATCACAGCATCGACCCCAGCGGCGATCGCCTCCACAAAAGAAGGTAACTCAACCTGGGCTAATCTCGCTGGCGAATGCGGCAAAACCGGCAATTCCAAATGAGAATCAACCGCCGTGTCGCCGTGGCCGGGAAAATGCTTAGCTGTAGTCAAAACCGGGTGCTCACCTGCGCCGCGAATAAAAGCAGCAGCTAATTTGCCGACAATTTCCGATGTCTCGCCAAAAGCGCGGACGTTAATCACGGGATTGTCGGGATTGTTGTTAACATCAACGACTGGTGCGAGAATCCAATTTAGACCGATCGCCCTAGCTTCGATCGCAGTCACAGAGCCCATTTGTTCAGCATATCGATCGGCTTTACCTGCATCATGCGTCGCAATTTCAGCAATTGCCATCGGCGGCCCGAACCAAGTCGCCCCCGCAAACCGCTGGCCGACACCTTCTTCAATATCCGCAGCTAACAACAACGGAAATTTTGCCCAAGACTGCAATTGGTGCGATCGAACTGCCAACTCCGCAGCGCTTCCCCCGACCAAAATCACCCCACCGACGCCCAACTTTTCCAAATAATAGCGGAGTTTGTCGGCGGTTGGCTCCCATTCAAGATAGCGAATTTGATGGTCGAACAAGTAGCCAGAAGCACGCACTACGAACATCTGGGCTACCAATTCTGGCAAGGAAAGATTGTCAATCATGGGTAATTTGGAATTGTTGACTGTTGACTGTTGACTGTTGACTGTTGACTGCCTTCAGATGCTAATTAATCCTTGTCTGCTTCTAAATCATCATCATCATCATCATCATTGGTCAATTTTTCGCCATCATCCGTCAATTCTTCGTCGTCAAACATACCTGGTTTGCGATCGGCAGAAAGCTGATTCAGCAGTATCACCATTTTATCACCCCGTTCCAGGGAACCATCTTCTAGAAATGCCACTCCTGGTGTCCGGCGTAATTGCAACCGCTGCCCCAACTGGTTACGAACATAGCTAGTTGCCGATTTCAAACCTTCCATAGTCTCGGCTTTCGCCTCATCAGTACCGTAAATACTGACAAAGATTTTTGTGTGCTGAAGGTCTCCCGAAACAACTACTTCGGTAACGCTAACCATACCTGCACCGACGCGATCGTCCTTAATGCCGTTCAGCAACATCAGACTGACTTCCCGCTTAATCATTGAAGCTACGCGCTCTATGCGACGACTTGTAGCCATACCAACTATCCCCTACTTTTAGATCAGCCGTTTTTATCCCGACCGACAATTGTAGCGCGACTTGAACCTAAAATGAGTGAATTAGCTTGATCGACCGGGTTTTTGCGTCATATAAATTCCGTCAGGATAGAGGAGACTGCACGTACGGTGTCCCTACAATATTATTTTGGGTAGGGACACGGCGCGTGCAGTCTCCTAATTTCTCAACTATAGATTGTCAAATACTTAATATGAATATTCCTAAGTCAATTGTTCGCATTTTTCTAATCCTGCCGAACGGCCAGATTGTGGCACAACTGCGAGATAATATTCCAGGTATTGCAAGTGAAGGGATGCTTTCTACTTTTGGTGGTGGCGTGGACATTGGAGAAAGTCCAAATCAGGCCGCAGTGCGAGAATTGGAGGAAGAAACTTGTCTTGAAAAAAACTATAAAATGGAATTTGTCACAACTTTTGTTCATCAAAAAACCCAAAATCATCAAGCAGTCCTACAGGATAATTACCTATTCTTGGCGAGAATTAGTAATATTGAGGCAATAGAAATCAAAGAAGGTGTGGGTTTAGTCGTTTTGAGAAAAGATGTAGATTTTGAGAAGGTAAATGCAGGCGAGGGTACTCAAATGGCTTGGAAATTGTTGCAGGATTATTTAAATCGGTAATTAATGGGCGATCTTCAATATAAAATCAAGCAAAGTCCGATCGCCCCCCCATCATGCCCGATTCTATCCAACAAGAAGCCCGCCAAATTCTGGATACCCTTGCCTTCACCCCGTTTTAGCAATGCCAACCCCTCAGCCGCGACTTTGGTACTATTCCTACCAGAGTAGGTTTATACGCATTTCGGCATTCCTCCGAAGGACTGCTTTACATTGGCAAAGCCAAAAACTTGCGAGACAGACTTCGCAACGGACATAAAGCCTTTCTGTGGGGCTGGCTCGATCGCTACAATCCAGACGACGTGAGGATTGCCTTCGTCACTCTCAACCAATGGCAAAGACCGGGGTTATCATATGAATTAGAAACCCTGATCCTCCAAGCCAGCAACCCTCCCTACAACGTTAAAATCCCCAGAGAACTATGACTCAAACTATCACCAAGCAACACCTTTCGACCGAAGATATTCATCAGTTGGTCGATAATTTGCCTGACTATATAAAAGCTGCCCTCTTGTCCAAGTCCGCTGAACTTGAATGTTCTCTTGAAGCTACGATTGAAATGGCAATCTCTAGCTTTTTAGACGAAGAATCTTTTAGCTTTGAAGATTGTTTGCTGGCTAAACGCATGAAAGATACTGTCTGAAATTTCATCGATCGCGATCGCACTCCCAGTTACGCTTAAGTTATGCCGCTCGCCAAACAGGAATAAAACTCATGGAAAAAGAATTTACAATCGGTCAAAAAGTCCGAGTTGTGGCGATGCCGCCCTACGTCAAAACTGCCGAACCGATGCCGATGCTGCGGCCTGCGAATTTAATTGCGATCGGCGCTGAAGGCGTTGTGATCGATCGGCGTCCCGGCAATTATTGGGGAATTCGCTTTGAAAAAGGTGCTTTTCTGTTAGACAGTCAGTACATTGAAGCAGTTGACAGTTGACAGTTGACAGTTGACAGTTTTCATTGGACAGTGGGCAGTTGTCATTGGGCAGTTGTCATTGGGAATTGTCATTGGGAATTGGGCAATTTTCCCTCTTCCCTCTTCCTTCTTCCTTCTTCCTTCTTCCTTCTTCCTTCTTCCTTCTTCCTTCTTCCTTCTTCCTTCCTTCTTCTTCCTTCCTTCCTTCCTTCTTCCTTCTTCCTTCCTTCTTCTTCCTTCCTTCCTTCCTTCCTTCCTTCCTTCCTTCCTTCCTTCCTTCCTTCCTTCCTTCCTTCCTTCCTT
>NZ_JAUBRH010000112.1:0-7793 GCF_036701775.1 Microcoleus sp. N9_A2
CAATAGGTACGGTGATATTAGCAGTACGAGTTAGTTGAGTGGCCACGGTATTGTTATTAGTTGCTGTATCCGTAGCTGTTGCCGCAAGTACGTCAACTGTGACAGCGCCATCAGCAGTGGGAGTGACATCAAAGGTGTAGGTTTTGGCGTCAAGTCGGACAAAGTTACCGACAGTCGCATTGGCGACGGTAATATCAGTATTATCAAACCCAGCGACATTTTCACTGAATGTTGCTGTAACGCTAAATAAACCATTTACTGTTGTTGCTGATGCGGAGGTTAAGGCAACTGTTGGTGCAATTGTGTCTACAATTATGGCTCTGCTATCGGCTAAAGATTGTCCCGCAGGAATAGTTAAGGTTGCATTATTTCCAGGAGTATCTTTTAATGTTGCACCGACTCCTAAAGTTATGCCTGTTGAGTTGAGATCAATACTATTTTGTCCGGTTGCTGGAGTATAAATGCCGCCAGCAGATGTGCTGGTGAAAGGTGAAATAGTAACAGTGCCACCTGTGTCTAAGGCGACACTCATATTACCGCCTGCTAAAGTAACGGCTTCGCTGAAGTTGACGGTAACGTTGATGTTACCAGTTGTGTTGTAACTGCCGTCAGCGGTGGTAGAGGTGACGCTGGTGATGGTGGGTGCAAGGGTATCAATAACTATGGCTTTACTACCACCAAGAGAGCTAACTGAGGCGGTAGTGGGGAGGGTTAAGAAAGCGTCAAAGGCTGTACCAACAGTTTCTTTAATTGTGCCACCGTTGAGGGTGAGGGCGGTGGTGGCGAGGTATTCTAAGTCACCCGAGGTATCTCCGGCTTGCACTACATAGTTGAAGGTGAGGGCTGTAGTACCGCTACCAGAGGCGTAGTGGGCAAATTGGTCGGTTGTGCCTGTTTCGAGTTGCAGTCGGGGTGTGCCGGTGACGTTGACAGCAGCATCGAAGGTGACGGTGATGGCGATAGTAGAACTGATACCGTAGCTGCCGTCAGCGGTGGTGGCAGTGACAGCAGTAACTTTGGGGGTGGTGTTGAGCAGGATGCCGGCGTTGTTGTCGCCCGGGTTCCCCACAGCTAAGTCAGGTTTTCCGTCGTTGTTGAAGTCGCCGATGCTGACGGAGCGGGGGTAACGGCCCGTTGTTAAGGTAAGTTGGGGGGCGAAAGTGGGAGTGGCGGCTCCGGTGGAGGTGGTATTGAGCAGGATGGAGGCAGTGTTGCTGAAGTCGTTCGCCACAGCTAAGTCAGGTTTTCCGTCGCTGTTGATGTCGCCGATGCTGAGTAATCTGGGGCCACTGCCAGTAGCGAAGGTGACTTGGGTGGCGAAAGTGGGGGTGGCGGCTCCGGTGGCGGTAGTGTTGAGCAGGATGGAGACGTTGGCGCTGTTCGTGTTCGCGACAGCTAAGTCAGGTTTCCCGTCGCTGTTGAAGTCGCCGATGCTGACGCCGAAGGGGGCAGCGCCAGTAGTGAAGGTGACTTGGGTGGCGAAATTGGGGGTGGTGGCTCCTGGGGCGGTGGTGTTGGGTAGGATGGAGACGTTGTTGCTGCCGTAGTTCGTCACAACTAAGTCAGGTAAACCATCGCTGTTGAGGTCGCCGATGCTGACGCCGAAGGGGGCAGCGCCAGTAGTGAAGGTGACTTGGGGGGCGAAAGTGGGGGTGGCGGCTCCGGTGGCGGTAGTGTTGAGCAGGATGGAGGCGTTGTTGCTGCCGGCGTTCGCCACAGCTAAGTCAGGTTTCCCGTCGCCGTTGATATCGCCGATGCTGACGGAGGCGGACTTAGTGCCAGTAGCGAAGGTGATTTGGGTGGCGAAAGTGGGAGTGGCGGCTCCGGTGGTGGTGGTGTTGAGCAGGATGGAGACGTTGGCGCTACCGTAGTTCGCCGTTGCTAAGTCAGGTTGACCGTCGCCGTTGAAGTCGCCGATGCTGACACCGAAGGGGCCATCGCCAGTTGTGAGGGTAACTTGGGGGGCGAAAGTGGGCGTGGTGGCTCCGGTGGCAGTAGTGTTGAGCAGGATGGAGGCGGTGTCGCTGTCGAAGTTAGCCGTTGCTAAGTCAGGTTTCCCGTCGCCGTTGAAGTCGGCAATGCTGATGGACAAAGGGTTACTGCCAGTTGGGAAGGTGACTTGGGTTGCGAAGCCTAGCACACCGCTGTAGGTTTTGAGGGTGGTTTCTGTGAGAATTAGTTTTGGCTTTTGGGGGGATGGGGGGATGAGTTGGGGGATGTCCCAGGTGCCTCCTCGTTCGCTGTTGCCTGTGGAATTGGTGTTGGCGGCGATGTTTGCGCCTGTGAGTTGGTGGAGTTGAGCGAGGAATTGGTGGCCTGTGTCTCCGGCTGCTATGTTACATCCGTAGAAAATAATATCGGCACCAGGAATTAGTGCTTTGCGCCACTGTTTGAGTTGAGGGCCGAAACTTTCTATGTTGCTGCTATTGAGTGTATTTGCACCGAGATGTACTGCACCTGGACTACCGTGAGAGATGATGTGGATTGCTTCTATATTTTGTTCAATTGCTAACCTTTCGGTGATTTGCTCGATGCCATCGAGCCTTTCATCTAGGATAATTACTTCAGCATTTGGGGAAACGCCGCTAATTAAACTTTGATAATCTTCAACATTTGAGTCAATAAAAACTAGAGTTGAAACAAGTTTTTGCTCTATCATTGGCTATCTTTTAATTTTTAAATAGGTGATTAGCAATACAAAATATTTATTGCTAATTAAAAACGTCTACAATGGGGTTTCAGGTGTGACTACACTCCTGAGTGGGCTGAGGCGCTCGCACTGCCATGTGCCAGTTCGTAAGTCCTGTCTTTCCTTGCCGTCATTTTTGTTTTCAAGTTTTCTATATTATCAGCCGCTCTCCTTACCAGAAAACTCCAATTACTATGTTCGGGCTTCCGGCTTCATTTCCTATCATTTGTAACCTTTGTCTCTTCTCCAAGCTCACCAAATTGCCATCATTCCCAACACTTAGGCCTTCACGCCCGTTGGGTTGGGTGGCACAATTTCCCGGGGCAGCTTTTATCGCTAGATTATTGGTGGGATGCAAAATTTATCGGCATCCCTGAACCCTACACCACGAAAGTTACTCCCTCAACTATACGGATGGCCGTGACTCCTTTCAAAACAGCTAAATATTCCCCTGTTACCTGATACTGAATTATAGTATCGCTCTCCAAAGCACCCGTTCCTTGAAAAATATTTAACTGGTTAAAAGCCAAGGGGCTAATTAAATCAATTTTGTCTTGATTTAGGGTAAAATCAGTAATCACATCAGCGACGGCTAAGTTTATTGCACCAGTATCGATCGCGATCGCAAACACATCAAAACCCAATCCGCCTGTGAGAGTGTCTGCCCCCATTTCTCCAAATAAGTAATCATTGCCCCCGTCGCCAAACAATATATCGTCGCCATCGCCGCTGTAAATGCGATCGTTTTCCTTACCTCCGTAAATCAAGTCAATGCCGCCGTCACCCTGAATAAAATCAATCCCCTTACCACCAAAAATAATGTCATTGCCATCACCGCCGCTGATACCGTCATCCCCTTTTTGTCCGTAAAGCAAGTCATCGCCTGCCTTGCCATGAAGATAGTCATTGCCGGGGCGTGCGTGGATAATGTCATTCAATGCCGATCCTGTGACGCGATCGTCGGAGTCTGTCAAACCGATTACTGACTTTTGGGACAAGGTTTTGACATCGCCTGAGTTATCGTTATCGCTGATATTGACTGTGAGAGGGGCGACTAGATTATTATACAATGTGTCTGTGCTGGTAGTGGCGTGGCTAATTGGACTTAGACGATCGCCCTCAAGAACCGCATCGTCAACCGCAGTAACCGTTAATGTTTGAGCGACATTCCAATTGGCGGGAGTAAAAGTAAGGGCAGGTTGGCTGACAGTAACTTGAGTTTCAGGGGTAATGGCGACGGTGACATTAGCAGTTGGCTGAGTATTTAGCCGCACTTTGTATATATCGCTGCCCAAGCTTTCGAGTACGTCGGTACTGCCAAGTGGTTGAATGAAAATGACAGCGGGAGTAGCTGGAGTTGGCGTGGGAGTCGGTGTTGGCGTGGGAGTCGGAGTCGGCGTGGGAGTCGGTGTTGGCGTGGGAGTCGGAGTTGGAGTTGGAGTCGGTGTTGGCGTGGGAGTGGGTGTTGGCGTGGGAGTGGGTGTTGGCGTGGCAATGTTAACAGTAAAACTGCCTAAATTGCTACCTACAACTTGATTGCCAAAAGTATCTTTTACTTGCGATGCTTGCAAATTAACAGCGTAACTGCCATTATCTGTATCATCCCAACTTCCCCCAGGCGGAGTCAGCGAATAAGTTGCCGTGCGAGGTGTACCGTTACTGTTAGTATCGACGCTGACAAATACACTAGGAATTGTACCACCTGACCAGTTTACTACCAGGTCAGAATCATCTAAACTGCTAACATCAACTCCACTACTATCACTGAAAGTAACTGTCAATGTCTGACTGGTACTACCCGCTGTAGTAATGTTAGAAATTGCACCCAAACTAGCAGTAGGTGCGCTAACATCAGCAGTACGAGTCAGTTGAGTTGCAGCGGTATTGTTATTACTGGCAGTATCAGTAGCTGTTGCTGCCGGTACATCAACTGTGACATTACCATCAGCAGTAGGTGTGACTGTAAAATTATAAGTCGTGCCGCTACCTGTAAAACCGCTAACCGTACCGTTAGTAACATTAACGCCACTATTACTAAATGCTGTCACATTTTCACTAAAAGTTGCTGTGACTAAAAATGGTGCATTTATTGTTGTGGGTGATGCGGATGTTAAGGCAACTGTTGGCGGTGTAATATCAGCAGTACGAATTAGTTGAGTTGCAGCGGTATTGTTATTACTCGCTGTATCCGTAGCTGTTGCCGCAAGTACATCAACTGTGACAGCGCCATCAGCAGTGGGAGTGACATCAAAAGTGTAGGTTTTGGCATCAACTGTGACAAAGTTACTGACATTCGCATTGGCAATGGTGATATCAGTATTATCAAACCCGGTGACATTTTCACTGAATGTTGCCGTGACGCTAAATAAACCATTTACTGTTGTTGCTGATGCGGATGTTAAGGCAACAGTTGGTGCAGTAGTATCAATAACTATGGCTTTGCTACCGCCGAGGGAGTTGGCTGAGGCGGTAGTGGGGAGGGATAAGATGGCATCTACAGTCAAATTATCTTTAATTGTGCCGGCGTTGAGGGTAAGGGCGTTAGTGGCGAGGTATTCTAAGTCGGCAGAGGTGTCCCCTGCTTGCACTACATAGTTGAAAGTGAGGGCTGTACTGCCGCTACCAGATGCGTAGGTGGCAAATTGGTCGGTTGTGCCGGTTTCTAGTTGCAGTTGGGGTGTACCGGTGACGTTGACAGCAGCATCCAAGGTGACGGTGATATTGATGGTGGCACCGATGCCGTAACTGCCGTCAGGGGTGGTGGCGGTGACAGCGGTTACTTTGGGGGTGGTGTTGAGCAGGATGGAGAGGGTGTCGCTGTTGCGGTTCGCCACAGCTAAGTCGGGTTTCCCGTCGCCGTTGATGTCGCCGATGCTGAGGGGGACGGGGCGACTGCCAGTAGCGAAGGCGACTTGGGTGGCGAAAGTGGGGGTGGTAGCAAAGGTGGCGGTAGTGTTGAGCAGGATGGAGGCGGTGTTGCTGTTGTAGTTCGCCGTTGCTAAATCAGGTAAACCGTCGCCGTTGAAGTCGCCGATGTTGACCGAGACGGGGCCACTGTCAGTAGGGAAGGGGAGTTGGGTGGCGAAAGTGGGGATGGCGGCTCCGGTGGCGGTGGTATTGAGCAGGATGGAGAGGGTGTTGCTGTTGAGGTTCGCCGATGCTAAATCAGGTAAACCGTCGCCGTTGATGTCGCCGATGCTGACGATGATGGGGGTATTGCCAGTAGGGAAGTCAACTTTGGTGGCAAAAGTGGGGGTGGTAGCGAAGGGGGCGGTGGTGTTGAGCAGGATGGAGGTGGTGTTGCTGAAAGTGTTCGCTGTTGCTAAATCAGGTAAACCGTCACCGTTGATGTCGCCGATGCTGACGGATCTAGGATCACCGTCAGTAGCGAAGGTAACTTGGGTGGCAAAAGTGGGGGTGGTAGCGAAGGGGGCGGTGGTGTTGAGCAGGATGGAGGCGTTGTTGCTGCCTTGGTTCGCCGTTGCTAAATCAGGTAAACCGTCGCCGTTGATGTCGCCGATGCTGACGGAGTAGGGGCGAATGCCAGTAGCGAAGGTAACTTGGGTGGCGAAAGTGGGGGTGGTAGCGAAGGGGGCGGTGGTGTTGAGCAGGATGGAGGCGGTGTTGCTGCCTTGGTTCGCCGTTGCTAAATCAGGTTTGCCGTCGCCGTTGATGTCGCCGATGCTGACGGCGAAGGGGCGACTGCCAGTAGGGAAGGTGACTTGGGTGGCGAAAGTGGGGGTGGTAGCAAAGGTGGCGGTAGTGTTGAGCAGGATGGAGGCGGTGTTGCTGTAGACGTTCGCCACAGCTAAATCAGGTTTGCCGTCGCCGTTGATGTCGCCGATACTGACGGAGAGGGGGGTACTGCCAGTAGCGAAGGTGACTTGTGGAGCCAAGCCTAGTACGCCGCTGTAGGTTTTGAGGGTGGTTTCGGTGAGGGCCAGTTTGGGCCTGTGGAGGGATGGGGGGATGAGTTGGGGGATGTCCCAGGTGCCTCCTCGTTCGCTGTTGCCTGTGGTATTGGTGTTGGCGGCGATGTTGGCGTCTGTGAGTTGGTGCAGTTGAGCGAGGAATTGGTGGCCTCTATCTCCGGCTGCTATGTTACACCCGTAGAGGAGAATATCGGCACCGGGAATTAGTGCTTTGCGCCACTGTTTGAGTTGAGGGCCGAAACTTTCTATGTTGCTGTTGTTGAGTGTATTTGTACCGAGTTGTACTTCACCTGGACTGCCGTGAGAGATGATATGGAGTGCTTCTATATTTTGTTCAGTTGCTACTCTTTCGGTTATTTGCTCAATGCCATCGAGCTTTTTATCTAGGATAATTACTTTAGCATTTGGAGAAACGCCGCTAATTAAACTCTGGTAATCTTCAACATTTGAGTCAATAAAAACTAGAATTAAAACCAGTTTTTGGTGGAGCATTGGCTATCTCTTACTTTTTAAATAGGTGATTAGCAAGAAAAAATATTTATGCTAATTAAAAACGTCTACAATGGGGCTGTGTAACCACACTCCTGATGGGATGCAAAATTTATCGGCATCCCCGAACCCTACACCACGAAAGTTACTGCCTGAACTATACTGCTGGCAGTGACTCCTTTCAAGACAGCTAAATATTCACCTGTTACCTGATACTGAATTATAGTATCGCTAACAAAAGCACCTGTTCCTTGAGAAATATTTAACTGGCTAAAAGCAAGGGGGCTAATTAAATCAATTTTGTCTTGATTGGGGGTAAAATCAGTAATCACATCGGCAGCAGAAGCGCTTGTTCCACCAGTATCGATCGCGATCGCAAACACATCAAAACCCAATCCGCCTGTGACAGTGTCGGCACCCATTTCTCCAAATAAGTAATCATTGCCCCCGTCGCCAAACAATATATCGTCGCCATCGCCGCTGTAAATGCGATCGTTTTCCTTACCTCCATAAATCAAGTCAATATCGCTGTCACCACTAATAAAATCAATCCCTTGGCCACCAAAAATAATGTCATTGCCATCACCACCGCTGATACCGTCATCACCTTTTTGTCCGTAAAGCAAGTCATCTCCTGCTTTGCCATCAAGATAATCATTGCCGGGGCGTGCGTGGATAATATC
>NZ_JAUBRH010000113.1:0-7780 GCF_036701775.1 Microcoleus sp. N9_A2
TATCAATGGCTAAGTTTTAGTCTGAGATTGACAAACAGCGCTCCTAGTAATAGGGGCGCTTTTTGTTTGGGGAAAAATATTTTAGAGACCTGCTTCTATCCGCTAAATCCCTTAAATCGGTTACCACCCTTACCTCCGTTACATCCATTCGTTGCTTTCCTTCTTCCTTTTTACTTATTTTTTCTTCCTTTATTCTTTAATTTTTTATGATTACTATAGAATATAGCCACTAGGCCGATCGAGATACTGTCAGGAACCCCAGAGCTGAAGCTAGGGGCTTGAAAGAGAAATCTAACAAGCCATCTTGACCAGCCTAAGTCTTAACTGACTACGTTTTTTGAGTCACGATACCCTGGGATGCGTAGCTAGTCCCTTGCTCTATCGTTGAGAGTTAAACAGTTCTAAGGTCACGCTTTACAGTGCTTTCAGCCCAACAAGCTCACTAAACATTGACCGACAAGCTAACATTACCCCAGAAATGGGAGTTTGAGGCAACAATACCTCATCGGAGGGGCAACCATACCCCTCCAACCCCGAAAGGGGATTCAAGGCGGTTGAAACCGCTACCGAGTTCCTCCCCATGTCGTTAGCCCGGGGCTTCCCTCTCGTTTTTGGTGACATACTCCACGGGCGAAATCTTATATTATGGTCTAGGATTCCAATAGTCGGATTCAGAATATGTTGGGCTTGCTATAAAGTGTTCGCTAGCAGCAATGCAATTGTGTCAATTCCAGAATCTAACCATAGACAAATGTAGCTGATCAGGAGTCGCTCCTCACCGTCCCAAGCGCTCTATCTGTAAGGAGAATTTGTATTATGAAAGATGGAAAAGAAGTACGCCGCGTCTCCACCGCAGTGATTGCTGGTGTTTGCGGGTTGGCTTTACTTGCGGGAGGGGGCATCGCCTGGTGGACGGCGAATCGTTCGCCAACTCCCGCAGACACACAGTCTTCCGCTCCGACTAACGCTCCGGCGCTGTCCCCAATTCCTGCGGAATCCCCTGTTGTAATTATCCCGGTGCCCCCTCCAACTCCTGTCCCAGTTCCTAACGCTCAGACGCCTAACGCTCAGACGCCTAACGCTCTGGTGCCAAAGTCGCCACAGCCAAAGCCTTTGCAGCAAACAGATGTCCAGACAGTGCAAGTTTACTGGGTTAAAGATGCCAGCGGCAAATTTGAGGGAGTTCCTACGAAAGTAGCTGTCAAACAAGCTGACAAGCCTGATGCAGCTTTACAAGCTGCTTTTAACAGTTTGTTGGCTGGGCCGAAGGATGGAACTGTTTCTAGCGAAATTCCTAATGGGACAAAACTCAGGGGTTTGAGTGTTAAGAATGACGGAGTTTATGTGGATTTGTCGGCCGAATTTACTTCGGGGGGAGGGAGCAATTCGATGACTGGTCGGTTAGGGCAAGTTATCTATACGGCTACGAGTTTACAACCGAATACCAAGGTTTGGATTTCGGTGGAAGGCAAGCCTTTAGAACTTTTGGGTGGCGAAGGTTTGGAGGTGGCTCAGCCGAGTACCCGCCAAAGTTTTGACAAAAATTTTCCTCTTTAGTAATTATGAGTCATTAGTTACAAGTGATTAGTCATCGGTCTCAAGGCCGATAATAGGAATTGATAACTGATGACTCATGACTGAGGATTGAGGATTGAGGATTGAGGACTGGCAACTAATTTTCAGTGCTTCGTAGTTAGGCTAAATGCCCGAAAGTGTAGGGCTTGCTGTTCGATCCGGCTGGCAAGCCGATCGCACACCATATTACACAGCTCGAAAATTAACTCGTCTTGCACCTTATAATAAGCTGAAGTCCCTTCACTCCGGCGAGTAAGGATACCAGCTTGGAGCATGAGTTTTAGGTGCTTAGAAACATTGGCTTGACTCGTTTGAGTAGCTTCCACCAACTCTTGCACGCATTTTTCGCCGTCGCGAAGCAAGTTCAAAATTCGTAAACGCATTGGCTCGCTCAAAATACTGAAATACTCAGCAACTTGTTGCACAACCTCTTGCGGGACAGGCTGGGATGACTTCATCAAACTCACCGGAGAGAAGTGATCTGGAAATATTAGCATTTATTCCATAACAATAAAGTAATCTTTCAATCCGGATTAATTCGCATCAAAACTTGACCGTATTCGACAGGTTCGCCATTTTGAACTAAAATTTCCATCACTTGACCGGACACTTCATCAGCATCGATCTCGTTCATCAGCTTCATCGCTTCGATAATACAAACTGTCTGGCTGACCTTGATGCGATCGCCCACATTGACAAAAGGCGGCTCGTCAGGAGCAGCAGCGCGATAAAAGGTTCCTACCATCGGCGAGATAATTGGCACCCATTTCGTATCGACAGAAGCAGGTACGGCAGCAGGTACGGCGACAGGGGCGACGGGTACAGGGGCAGCCAGATCCGCTGCTAAATTTTGCTCAACAGCCGGAGTTGACGCTAAGGTGGGGCTAGCAACAGCGCCCAAGGCGATCGGAGCGACTGTCGCCACGGCAGCAGGGAGCGCAGCAGAGGTGCCTGGTGAACTTGCCAGACTGCCTTTGCGTACTGTCAGTTCAATATCCCCACTTTTTAAGGTCAGTTCCGAAATGCCAGTTTTGTCTAATACAGTTAGCAGGTCACAAAGCTGGTTTAAGTCTAGTTGCACAGCAGATTCAAGGGTAATTGAGAATTGAAAATTGAGAATTGAAAATTGAAAATTCAGAATCAGGCGAAGCTAGGAGCATCAACGACTTTGAAGGCAAAAGGGATAGTTTTTAAGCTGTGAGCGATGAGTATTGAATTTGGACTTCTTTAACTCATAACTCAGAACTAAAAACTAAAAACTCCCTTTTCCTCTCTCGTTTCTACTCTCGGCCGAGGTACTTGTCTTCACGAGTATCAATCCGAATCCGTTCTCCAATGGAAATAAATAGAGGCACCATAACCTGAGCTCCGGTGGAGACGATCGCGGGTTTGCTGCCACCAGTGGCAGTATCTCCTTTGACTCCGGGATCGGTTTGCATCACTTCCAAGACAACAGAATTGGGCAGTTCCACTTCCAGGATTTGGTCGTTCCAGCGAAGGATGTTGACTTCCATCCCTTCATTGAGGTACTTGACTCGATCGCCTATTTGCTTAGAATTGAGGCGACTTTCCTCGTAGGTTTCCATATCCATAAAGACGAACTCGTCGCCCTCTTTATAGGTATGCTGCATCACACTCTTTTCCAGGTTGGCTTGAGGCATAGTCTCGCCCGCCCGGAAGGTTTGTTCTACTACGTTTCCGGTTTGGACGTTTTTTAATTTTGTCCGCACGAAAGCCGAGCCTTTTCCTGGCTTGACGTGGAGGAATTCGATAACCCGCCACACGCCGTTATTCCATTCAATTGAAACACCTGGTCGAAAGTCGTTACTAGAGATCATATAAATTTTTGCGGGCAATCCCGTCGCCTTGGGGCACGGGGGAACTACAGTCAGTCGATTTTAGATTTTAGATTTTAGATTTTAGATTTACTCCACAGATGAATTTGGGAGATGGAACCTTGGTCTAAAATTTTGATCTCTCCACGACAGGAGTCTGGGGATTGTATCCGTTTTTGAGCGGGTCAGGTTAAAGCTGCAGTCTAGCTGACGGCATCAAAAAAGCAATTGGCATTTTATTTTACCGTTCAAAGGGAGCAAGTGCTGTACTGAAATGTTAATGGCAGTGGGCAGTGGGCTGTTGTCAGTTGACTGGTGACTATTGTTAGTGGGCAACTCCCTCCCTGCCCGAACGAACAGGCACTTTAGATGGGTAGCAGCTTAGAAGGCCGACAGCGCTGTGGGAAGATAATAGAGGCAATAAAAGTTAAAGTTATGTTGCATTGGCCTAATTTCTCGATCAATACGTGCAAGCGCTGGGGCAAAACCGTCGCTTTAGCGCTCTTGCTGTTCACTCTCTCCCTGAGTTTCAGTTCAGTCTCCCATGCCAAACGCCCCAGCAGCAGTATGCCTGCTGGGAATGCGATTACGGACGGGCGGGCGCTGCTGCGCTTCGCTTTACCTATTGACAATCAAACTGTGCGAGAGTTGCAAATCAGTCTCGAAGACATTGGCAACCACATACGATCTAAACGTTGGGGGCCGATTAGCAGCGATGTCAGTAAAGCTTCCAGGATTCTGAACCTTCGGGAATCTGACCTTTTAGAGAGTATTCCCGACGCCAAAAAGCCGGAAGCTGAGGCGCTAGTTGCAGGAGTCAAGGACGGAATTGCTCAACTGGAAAAGGCTGTTGAGGCTAAAGACAGGGACAAAGTGATTGACTTGAAAGCCACAATCTTAGGTTCGGTAGGCGAAATCGAAGAGTTGATGGTGACAAAGTTTCCGTTTGAAGTGCCTGCCAAGTATGCTAATCTGCCTCAACTGAAAGGGCGCGCTACTGTGGCTGTACAAACTGAAAAAGGGGAAATTAATGTTGTGGTTGACGGCTACAGCGCCCCGGTTACGGCTGGTAATTTTGTGGATTTAGTTGATCGAGGTTTTTATGACGGTTTGCCGTTTATTCGATCGGAAGAATCCTACGTTTTGCAAACAGGAGACCCCGAAGGCAAGGAAGTCGGTTTTATTGACCCAGCTACTGGCAAATACCGGAATGTACCGCTAGAAGTGCTCGTCAGGGACGAAAAAGAACCTATTTACGGGATTACTCTAGAAGATGCGGGGCGTTATCGCGACGAACCTGTTTTACCTTTTTCGGCTTTCGGTACAGTGGCGATGGCTAGGGAAGAAGCCGATCCCGACAGCGGTTCTTCTCAATTTTTCTTTTTCTTGTTTGAACCTGAACTCACGCCCGCTGGCCTGAATCTTTTGGACGGCCGCTATGCTGTTTTTGGTTACATGATTGAAGGAAAAGAAGTTTTGGAGCAACTGAAGCAGGGAGACAAGATTGTATCTGCTAAGGTAGTTAAAGGAATCGAAAATTTGGTGCGACCTCAAGTTTAATTAATGACGGCGATTGAAATCGCTGCTTGTCAAAAGTGACGGCGATTGAAATCGCTTTTACACAAACAAAGCCCGCCTGTGCGGGCTAAAAAAATCAAGAGTGACTGCGATTGAAATCGTTTCTAGATGGTGAAGGAGATTGAAATCGCTTCTGCACAGATAAATCCCGCATCAGCGGGCTGGAGGAAGAGATGATTTTTATAGTTTCGTTATTAAAATTAGGAATTAAATCTAGAATATGGCTATTTTACAATTTTTATTGGTAATAGGTTTGGGCGGATTCGCCGGGTTGTTGATTGTAAAAAATGTGAATGAAAGCAAGCAAAAGCAGCGGTTGGATGAGGCTTTTTATCAGTTGTTGGAAACTCACAACAGTCAAATTTCGTTGATTCAACTGGCGGCTAATGCTAGGGTTGAGGCTGAAGTGGCTCAGCAGTATTTAAGTCGGCAAGTTAAGATTTTTTCGGCGATTTTAGAGGTAGATGATGAAGGGGATACTTTTTATAGGTTTCCTAGGTTGCGCTTGCCGCCGAGTTCGGGTAAGGAATGGTAAAGCAGTGGACAGTGGACAGTTGACAGTTGACAGTTGACAGTTAATCTTTTTGCTGGATAACGTAAAGTTTTGTAACAAATTCCGTGTCTTTGCATAAAATCTCGATCGCGCCTCAGATAGATACACAGGGAAGTCGTTCTCTACTCCCCAAAGGGACTAGACCAACTTGATGACAAAATCTGAGGTGCACATGAAAAGATTCACAAAAATGCTTGAACAAGCTCCCCTGAAAGGGTTTGTTCAAAGCTGTCTGTCGTTGACTGCTTTCACCGTCTTGGGATTTAGCGCCGTTGAACCGGTAAATGCCGCCAGTCTCCATACTGGTTTCGCTTCCTATGCCGTTACCGACCTCGGCCAAACCAATGCCTACGGTATAACCAATTCTGGACAAGTGCTAGTTAGTAATGGTGTTGCTGGGGTGTGGGACAACGGTCAGATAACTGAAATCAAAGACACCACTTGGGCTTACCAAATGAATAGTTCCGGTCAAGTCGTGGGTCGTTATCTGGGTGAAAATTGGACGAATAATGCCTACGTGTGGGAAAACGGTCAAAGGACTGACCTCGGTTATTTTGGTGGTATCAGCAGTCTGGCTAGCGACATCAATGACGCTGGACAAATAGTTGGTTGGTTTAATACTACAAAAGAGAAATTTAATCCCTTTTTGTGGCAAAACGGCGAGATGATCGATTTGGGTACTCTTGGTTTCAATGGAGGGGCTCAGGGTATCAACAATCAAGGACAAGTAGTTGGTTATTCGGGCCTAGCTTTAGGCATAACTCATGCTTTCCAGTGGGAAAATGGCAACATGATTGACTTGGGAACCCTTCCAGGAGATAACGGCAGTACAGCTTATGATATCAATGATTCTGGGCAGGCAGTTGGTGCTTCATCAAATAGTACCCTCAAGCAAAGCCATGCTACTTTGTGGTCAAACGGTGAAGTTACAAACCTCGGTACTCTCGGTGGCAATATGAGTGCTGCGATCGCGATTAACAATAAAGGGCAAGTAGCAGGCTTTGATACCGTTACTGGCAATGGCGGGCTCAATCATGGTTTCATCTGGGAAGATGGCGAAATGGCTGACCTCAACAGTCTGATTGATGAGGAGTCTGGGTGGTTTTTACAACAAGTAAGCGGCATTAACGATCGCGGTCAAATTGTGGGACAGGGCATTAACAGTGCCACTGGAAAAAGTCATGCTTTCCTCCTCAACCCAATCTGCGGTAGTTCTCAGCGAAATCCCTTGTTACCTGATAGTTTTGAGGATGGTTGGCATAGTTTTAATAATGTTGTCAGCCGTAAATGGTTTGACCCGCCCACGGCTGCTGGTTTTACTTTCAAAATAGGCGATGCTGCGGCTTCTGGCGGTAGCGGGGGGACGGGTGATGGCTGCATTGTTGACAAAAGCCCGATCGTACTTACTCCCAATCCAACGGAACCATCGCTATTTACTAAAATTCTAGGTCTTCCCAGCGGCATTGATGCTGACGAACTTTTCAGCGTCTTAGTTGGCGGCCAAGAAATCGGCAAATTCAAGCCTAATGAAGTAGTAGATTTTGTCGCCTTACTCGGTTACGGTGTTTCGGAGTTTAGCGTCACTGGCATTGATGCAGTAATTGACCCGAAAAATCCTCTAGCTTTCCCGATTAAATTGGAATCTAATCGAGATAAGTTCTCTTTCAAGATGCGGGCGATGGATGATGCGGAAGCTGTTCCCGAACCTTCTGAGATTGCGGGGATAGTAACTTCGGCTGCTTTTTTTGCTGGTTTGTTGCTGAAGCGGAAGCGGAAATTAGCGGCGATTGGATCGGCTCTTGAAATCGCTTCTACACACACGAAGTCTGCCTCAGCCGACTAAGAAATCATGTTAGATTCTCGAATCCTCAAAGAATTCGAGAATCTAGTATTATATTTAGGTTTACTTGTCAAATAAGTTGATGTCCGAATTGTTCATATCTCTATTCTCTTCCTCTGCGCCCTCTGCGCTCTCTGCGTTAACAGTTGACAGTTGACAGTTGACAGTGAAGTTTTTAGGCAGGGGATTTAAGCCCCTGCCTAAAAACAATCCACCTAAAGGTGGGGGCTTGAATCCCCTGTGATGCAGGTTAAATAATTCCAAAAAAATCATAAACGATAGTAGATAAAATCAAATATAATAGTATCAAATTAATAAAAAATTCTCGTATCGGCTCAATAAGTAGGGGTAACAGTTAATCTAGTTGCCAAGACAAGCCCAAGGGATGAAGAGAAGATT
>NZ_JAUBRH010000114.1:0-7557 GCF_036701775.1 Microcoleus sp. N9_A2
TTACCCTATCTTTTTTCATGCTATTTGTCTAGAGTTGCCGGACTGTATGACTTTCAGGCGACCTGTCGCCCCGTCAGCAATTCTGGTTGGTTGCATCGTCAGTGATTGTTGACTGGGGGCGGGATTTGACCACAACGATGCTACAGGATTTGATATAACTTTTCTAAAGTCTTAACCACAGTTTCGCAAGGTAGAAAGATGATGCAAATTGAACCGACAAATATGACTTTCCCTCTCTGGGGTTTAGCAATTTTCATCCTGTGGACGATCGCAATTGTAGTCATGCTGCTGACAGTCAGGATTCGGCATCTATCTGCCGGCGGTTCTCCCAAAGATTTTGGCACACAAAACGATGAAAGTTTGCTGTGGCGACTATTTCGAGTACAATCCAACTTGGTAGAAAACCTGCCTTTGTATTTGGGAGTTGTTTTCCTTCTAACCGTTAGGGGTGTTTCAGGAACAGCAGTAGATTTGCTGATTGTTGTGTACATCCTATTTCGGCTTGTACATTCAGCGATTCACATTGCCGGCCTCGATCCCAAATTTCGGATTGTGAGTTTGGCAATTCAGTTAAGCTGTTTAGTCGCCTTAACTATTATGGCAGTTTTGTAGGTGAAAAATTACGCAATTGGCCCCTGTATATAGTAGACTGCGTCAGGGGCAAACCTTAATTGTTTCTTACACAGCGTAAGTCAGACGCACCTTACAAGTCAATCGCGCCTGTGACATTACTGCCTGTGATTTGGCTAACTAATCGAAGTTTATGAACAGAATATCTCGTGCGCTCGCTGTTATTTTAATTGTATTAGGCTGCATTACTTTTGTTTTAGTTCAGACACCGCAATCAGCCTTAACCGTGCCACCTCCTGTGCAAGAGTCTCCGTCTCGCGGAGGAGATGTTGCTGAGAAAATTAATTTTGGACGGCACTTTCAAGAGCTAGGAGTTGAAGGCTCGATCGCGATTTACGACTTGAACAGCGATCGCCTTTATCAACACAACCCGCAGCGTAACGAGACAGCTTTTTTACCCGCATCTACATTTAAGATTCTCAACTCTCTGATTTCCTTAGAAACAGGGGTAATTTCAGATGAGATTGCCGTGCTAACGTGGGATGGAATTCAAAGGCAAATTCCCGCATGGAATCGAGACTTGAATATGAGAGAAGCCATCAAACTTTCCGCCGTTTGGTTTTACCAAGTTCTAGCCCGCCGAGTCGGACACGAGCAAATGCAAAAATGGGTTGCTAAAGCCGGTTACGGCAACCAAAAAATCGGTAATAAAGACGATATTGACAAATTCTGGTTAGAGGGAGAACTGCGAATCACACCCAAGGAGCAAATTCAATTTCTGGGCCGTCTCTACAAAAATGACTTACCCTTTTCTGATCGCTCGCTGTCTCTGGTGAAAGATATCATAATTGTTGAACAAAGTCCCGATTACACAATTAGGGCAAAAACAGGCTGGGCAGGCTTTGGAGAACAAACAAAGCCTCAAATTGGCTGGTATGTAGGTTATTTAGAAAAGGATAAAAATGTTTACTTTTTTGCTACAAACATTGACATCCGCAACAAAAATGACGCATCTGCAAGAATCGAGTTAACGCGCCGTTGCTTCAAGGATCTTGCGCTGCTGTAAGTACGTTATTTGTTCTCTAATATTCGCAAAAACGCTAGCGGAGCGGCTAACGGTGATAGCCAAAACACCCATTTATTCGAGGGAGCATAACACTTATGCGAAGCCTCAGCAGCCGCTGCGAGTCTATCCATCACCCTACCAATCATTGCCAACTCATTTATCGGCATACATTGAATTTTTTTGAGGATATCATTTGTATCCATCGGTTCAGTCGGCTGTTTGCCTTCCAGATGAGCTATCAATTCTTCAACGGTGAAGCCTGCTCTTGTCGCAATCTGAGCCAAATTTTTCGTATCCGGGAGCACTTGCCCTTTTTCCCAATACAGAACTGAAGCGGCAGAGACTCCCAGTAGCCTGCCAAAAGCACTCAAACTCATGGAACCACGAGCTAGTTTAACAACCTCGCTCAGTTTTTTCCTAGCTTCTGCGTCCACAGTATCAGTCACCAGATCAACACAACTCCCAGTTTACTGCCCAATTGACTTGGACTCCAGCCCTAATTCCCAGAAGCCACCGCAGCAGCAGCCAACCGCTCCACACCGGCTCGAACAATCACTGCTAGGTCACTCAGTGACATACACTGAATTTTCTTAAGCAACTCGTTGGTATCTACGGGTTCACGCATGGGCTTGCCTTCCAGATGAGCCATTAGCTCTTCCATCGTAAAGCCTGCTCTTGTCGCAATTTGAGTCAAATTTTTCGTATCCGGGAGTACCTGCCCTTTTTCCCAATACAAAACAGAAGCAGCAGAAACTCCCAACAATCTGCCAAAGGCGCTCAAACTCATCGAGCCACGCGCTAACTTAACAACCTCGCTCAGTTTTTTCTTAGCTTCTGCGTCCACAGTATGAGTCACCACTTAATCAACACATAACTCAGTTTAGTGCCCAATTGATTTCGACTCCAGCCTTAATCTCCAGAAACCTCAGCCGCCGCCGCGAATCTATCCACCACAGCTCTGCCAATTAGCGCCACTTGACCCAGAGGCAAAAACTGGATTTTTTTGACAATATAGTCATTTCAAATAAATGTGAGACCGAGGTAAGATCATGATAAAATCGATAAAAAGAGTTAATTAGAAAAAAATGGCTTACAGTCTAGACCTAAGACAAAAAGTAGTCGATCATGTGGAAAATGGAGGGAGTACAACGAAAGCTGCCGCCATATTTAAGGTAGGAAGAGCAACAATTTATAGATGCAACCGGTAGGGAATACCTTCGACCAACTCAGGTCAACCACCGTCAACGAAAGCTAGATTGGGAAGCACTCAAAAAAGATGTTGAAAAAAATCCTGAAGCAAGATTAGTAGAAAGAGCAAAAACTTTCAGGCGTCAGACCGAGTGCCATCTGCTATGCCTTAAAAAAACTGAAAATTACAAAAAAAAAAGAACTTCGCTATAAAGAAAGAAATCGAGAAGAAAGAATGAAATATTACAGAAATCTGAGAGAATTAATTAAAGTTTATGGCAGCAAAAGTCTTGTATTCATTGATGAGTCAGGATTTGAGGAACTTGAAGGTTCTGTTTGTGCCGGGGCCAAAAGAGGAAAGAAAGTCTATGGCGAAAGACCAGGAAAACGGGGGAAAAGAGAAAATTTAGTAGCAGCAAGAAGAAAAGGAAAGAAGGACTTAATTGCACCAATGCTCTTTATGGGTAGTTTGAATGCAGAAGGATTTGAAGGATGGTTATCTTTGTATTTGTTACCAGATTTAACAAGTCCATCTATATTAATTATGGATCATGCACCCATTCATCGTAAGACAGTCATTAGACTATTGGTTGAGGAGGCGGGTCATCAGATAATATTTTTACCAAAATACTCTCCTGACTTAAATGATATTGAGCATGATTTTAGTGCATTAAAGAGAGCTAAAATGTATGCGTCTCCTGGCACATCTCTTGATGAAGTTATTCGTGCTTATTGTGCAGAAAGAGTGTCTCATACTTATTTGAAATGACTATATCGTTGATTTCTGGAGCTTCTGAAACTGGCTTGCCATCCAACAATCTCAGAAATTCTTCCAGCGTATAACCCGATCTCGCAGCGAGCTTAGCCAAGTTGTCCGTATCGGGAACCGTATCGCCTCGTTCCCAAAGCTGAACAGCAGTAGCGGAAACGCCCAAAAGCTGACCAAACGCTCGCTGACTCATTGTTCCGCGCGCTTTTCTGATAATTTCACTAAGTTTTTCTCTATTTTCGATATTCACGGCTCAAAGGTTACTCAACCGTCTCTACCAGTCTACTTGCCAACAGATACATCAACTATATTTTCCAGACGACTCAGCAGCAGCCGCGAGTCTATCCATCACCGCTCTACCAACCACGGCTAACTCACTGATCGGTATACATTGAATTTTTTTCAGCAGATCGTTAGTATCTACGGGCTCACGCATGGGCTTGCCTTCCAGATGAGCAAGCAACTCTTCCATCGTAAACCCTGCCCTCACGGCAATCTGAGCCAAATTTTCTGTATCTGGGATACTCTGACCTTTTTCCCACAACTGAACCGCAGTCGCAGATACCCCAAGAAGCTTGCCAAATCCACGCTGACTCATAGAACCGCGAGCTAGTTTGACAATCTCGATTAATTTTTTCTTAGCTTCTGCGTTCACAACTGCCGTCACTACTTAATCATACATAATTCAGTTTACTTCCCAACTCCAGAATTTTCAACTTGCAATTCATAATTACACTTGACACACGCGACGATTGCAAGTACAATAACAATTACAACTTAAGTTTTGATGCGCCGAAAGGGTCGTTAAACAAATGGTTCTGAGCTAGGAAAAGAATCTAAGCGGACAGCCCGATCAAACTTTGAAACCAGAGACAGACATCAGGGGAAGCAAAAATGACCAAAAGACGCAGCCAAAACACCCACAACTCACGTCGCAACCGTCAAAGCCTCACCGCCTCCGGTTGGCTCAAGCCCCAGTGCTGGCAAATCTCCAAAACGGAAGCCGCCGAAGCCCTGAAAATGCCCGTCAACCGCATCGTCAAAGTTTACCCCAAACAACACCAAGTAATAGTCGTTTACCTGAACAAGAAAGGACAAAAATGTAGTTCCTTTTTCAGCTACAGACTATTTGCCAGATGGGAGAAAGAGACGATCGCAGCGATCGCCAGTTGTAGAAACCAGCAAACCCTAGCGCCCCTAGAAATCATTGTACAATACGACCTCGAACATTTCAACTATCCCGTCCAGAGCGCCGACGCAATTTGGGATGCCCTACTCAACCACATCCGCCAAGTCATCAGAGAACAACGGCTCAGCCTAGCTTGCGCCTAGTCCCCCATTAACCCCACCTATGTTGATCATCCTTAATACTTGGGAAAATCGATTCCTGAGATGGATATTCCTTGCATCTTCTGTACATATCGTCCTTGAGCCGCTACACACTCTGCCATTTTTTGAGCCTGTATAGGTTGACTCCTGGGATCTGGTGAGGTGCCTCTATACTCCCATACACCACCACGACCACTATTTATTACTTTTCCATTTGTTTCTAAGATTAACTCTTCTCCGGTAGCATCAATATAGAATTTCCCCTTTTGAAAAGACACGCTGCTAATTGTGATATCTTCCACTCCCTTGTAAGGATTTGCAGGGCCCTTGACAATCTTAATACAGATTCTATTATTTTTATGTGCAATTTCTCTCCGGGAATTATTGAACATGGTTCCTTGAGAGTAGTAAGTTCCTGTGGGTAGAATTGTAGAATCTTGTTGATTACTTTGAGCAGATGACAAGGATGAAATTGATAGAAAAATAGAACTAGCAATTAGTGTTTCGAGTACCTTAAATTTCATTTCCTATTAAACTCCATTAAAATTATTTTTTTCAGATTCAACATGGTCATAAATTATTTTTAAACTCCTCTAGGGTGACATTTGCTTGGCCAAGAATATTAGCTAATGTCCCAGAAGCTAATTCATCATGGAGTGGCACATTACAACTATCTATTTGCTGTACAACCCGAACCCGTTTGAGAACAACGTGACTGCCACCCCCCCTATCTTGCCTGATGAATCCCAAACGTTCTAAAGACCCGATAGCTCTTCTGCCTGAAATTCTTGGCAATTGATTCCAAGGTATACCTGAATGGGAATTTTGCGACAGATTTTGAAGCTGAACGTTTAGATGTTCAATAGTATTTTCTAATGTTTGAGTGTTCTCTTGGGCTGCACTGAGTTGCCTTTTTAACTGCCTCTTTCGATCTTCTAAGAACTGAGTTCTGCTTTTCGATGTATCTAATTCGCTGTTTAACTGGACTTTTTCGCTGTTTAGCTGGACTTTTTCTTTTTCTAACCTATCAATTTCTTCCACATAATAATTTTCCCCATCTCTTGACTGTTCCTTACTCCGATCTAATTCTGCCCTAGCTCCTTCTAGTGCGGCGGTGAGTTCATTAATATTAGGTATTTCTTCTAACTGTTGCTCTAGCTGACGAGATTGCTGTTGTCTTAAATCTAGATCGCGCTTCAAATCAACTATTTTCTGATTGAGCTCTTCACTCTGCTGCTTTGCTTTAGATTCTCGCTGAGACGTTTTTTGCAACTTTTGCCGTAGTAATTGCAATTCTTTTGAAGTTTGAGCAGCTTTTTGCTGTTGCTGTTCTCTACGAGCCAGTTCGCTTTCATAAGATGCAATTTGATTTTCCAGTTCTCTCTTATTTTGCTCCTGTTCTTGCCGGTAAGATTCCAGTTCAGCAAGACCTCTATCTCGCTGGTCAATTAATTCGATAGTTTGCTGGTTTGTTTCTTCTAATTGCAGCTTAATTTCCTGCTTTACTTCAGATTCTCGCTGAGACGTTTCTTGCAACTTTTGCCGTAGTAATTGCAAGTCTTCTAAAGTTTGAGCATTTTCTTGCTGTTGCTGTTCTTTAAAAGCCAGTTCGCTTTCATAAGATGCAATTTGATTTTCAAGTTCTCTCTTATTTTGCTCCTGTTTTTGCCGATCAGATTCCAGTTCAGCAAGACCTCTCTCTCGCTGCTTAATTAATTCGATAGTTTGCTGGTTTTTATCTTCTAATTGCCGCTTAATCTGTTAAATTTCCCGTTGCAATTGTTCCTGTTGTTGCTGTGCAAGACGCTGCTCATTCCGTTTGGCAGATAAAACCACCTCAATAATTATCCACGCGCTCAAACCACTAACGAAAAATAAAGCGACTGTCGATGTGTAAAGAGTCCGGGAACCTGTTACTTTAAATGGATCTTTAATCCAATTATTAGAATCTTCAATAAATGTCGGCGGTACTCCCCGGACATAGTACACACGACCGATTATTTCTCCTGAGTTAACTCTACCAGTAAAGATGGGTTTACTATCACGAGGTTTAGCATATTGCCGCTCTGCTTGCAGCGGAGGTGGACTTTGTAGTAAGTCGTATGGATGATTTGATAAAGTTGCTAATGAAATTTCCTTTGTCCACTTCTGAGAAGATTTTGATTGATAAAGAATTTGCTCGGATAGGCAATTTTGGGCAGCCATTTAGCAATCAGTAACAATCAGCCCAAATAATCCATAGTTACTGTCTAAAGTTCGTTGTAATTCTTCTATATTTCCTTGCAATAAGGTATAGGATAGTTTTACTGGCAAAGTATGAGATAACATATTGAAATCAACTGTTTGCACAGCAAAGATTGTGCCATGCCAATAGTTCTTATAATTTTCCCAGTTTTTCACAGTCGCCAGACCCAAAGAAAATGTCGCGATCAGGGTGAATCGCCCCAAACTCTTAATCAGCGTACTAGGGTTGATCGGGGGAAGTTTTTGCTTCATAAGGTAAACAGCCAAATGAATCTGAGTGAGAATATATTTAATATAACTTCAGCTACAGATTATTGGTAGTGCCATGAAGGAAAGGATGGAGTAAACTTAAGCTACTATTAGCGAGAAGTTTTTGCCATTGGTGATATGA
>NZ_JAUBRH010000011.1:0-173088 GCF_036701775.1 Microcoleus sp. N9_A2
TCTGACTTCTGACTTCTGACTTCTGACTTCTGACTTCTGACTTCTGACTTCTGACTTCTGACTTCTGACTTCTGACTTCTGACTTCTGACTTCTGACTTCTGACTTCTGACTTCTGACTTCTGACTTCTGACTTCTGACTTCTGACTTCTGACTTCTGACTTCTGACTTCTGACTTCTGACTTCTGACTTCTGACTTCTGACTTCTGACTTCTGACTTCTGACTTCTGACTTCTGACTAATTGAGCCGCATAAATATTGTAGCTTTGCGAATTCCTGCGACTTCTCCCGTACTCGTGACAGTGAGCGATCGCAAGTGCTCGAACAATGGTCTTGCCGAAAGTTCAATTAACCTCAACAGCGGGATTTGTTTTTCCCAAATTTGCCTGCTGGAGGGCCAGTCTAAATAAAAATAGCCGTCGTTTGATGGCGGTAGCGGTTCAATGCTGGTTTGAAAATCTTGATTGGCAAATAAAGAGCCTGTTGCGGCGGCTTCTAGTGCTGCGTCCATTGCTTCTACTGAGGTGGTGAAAATTTCGTATTTGCCGACGGTGGCTCGAACTCCTTTTGCCTCGGTTTCGATCGCACTTTTTCTATTATTTTCTTTATCATAATTTGGACTCGTTGTCAACTGCGTCCAAGCGGTAATTTTCTGGTTTCTGAGAGTAAAGCTGCCGATGCTGTATTCTTTGCTGCGGGCAATTTCATCGAGTTTGTCGATCGCCTTTTGGGAATCAGCAGAGTTTTCGGCGACAAAAATCCAGTCAGCACTATTTGACGAATTCGGAAGCACTGCTAAAGCGTATTCTCCTTGTACCCAGTTAAATATATCCTGCTGCAGGTTGACGCCCCAAACTTGCTGAATATCTGCGATCGTGCGATCGACTAATTTTGAGACTTCTGCATTAGTGGACACCGCCGATGACAAATCAGTCCAAAAATTCCTTAAATCGGTGCTGGCGACCGCGAAAGGACTGGCTGAGGGAATGTACTGCAAGGCTTGCACAGGTTCCGAGAGTGTTGGAGAAGCTGTGTTTTCTCGCGATGTCACTAAAGCAGTTTGAGCCAGCAATCCCCGTCGGTTGACTCCGACAGCAACTGCGAGAGAATTAAGAGAAACTGGAGGATTTTGCTCGGTTGCTGACTGCGGGAGATTGACAAATGCTAAAGCAATTCGGCCTTGAGTTAGCTGCTGCAAAGCTTTTTGATATTCCGGGGTATTGTTGAGATTTAGGTTGGCTGATTCAACGTTATTAATTGCATCTCGAATCACACTCGGGCTATTGGAAAATAAAACAAAATTTTGGTTATTCCCAGAATTTAAATTACCGCCGATGGCTGCGGTTGCGAAAGTGGGTGGTAAAGTTGAATTAGGCAGAGAAAACGGGTTAAAAGGCGAAAGCAAAGCAGCTTTTTTATTAGCTGTTGGTGCTTGTTTATAATTAATTTTTACGCCTTTATATAGTTCCGAATGAACTGTTTTATCGGCACGAGATTGTTTGCGCCAGTAGGAGTCGAGAAATTGTTGGCTGCGATCGACCTTTTGGGAGGAAACCGCCAGCAAAAACCCAGTTTCTTGGCCATTGCTGCTGTCGCCATCGAAATCTGGAGTTGTGACGGCGAGGGTAATTTCGTCACCTATCCAAGGTTGGATATCTCGACTGTAATCGAGGCCTGTACTGGCGAGGAAACTTTTTTTGATTTGCTCAAATTCTGCGTGCGATCGACTTCTTTCTTCGGGAGTGGCAAAAACTTGCCGCAATGCTTCGAGGCGATCGGGATTTACCAGCATTGAAGCTAACAAAGGTGCTTGTTTCGAGACAAACACAGCCGCAGCCGGAGTAGTTGTCGGCCCGCCAGCGAGCAAATTCAGGGGAGTGTGAGTTGTCAGCCAGTAAAAACCGCCGGCACTCAAGCCTAAGAGTGCCAAGACGCCAGCAATGAGGAAAGAAAAGAACGATCGCAACTTCATACCACAAGGACTAATGACCACAGTCTATTATTAACTAGAGTAGCGCATGACCGCAGCTATCGGCAGATACTTTTTGTTCAGTTCGCAAAACACAAAGATCAACTAAAATATTCTCAAGCTCTAAAACCCAAGTAAAATGCTAACAATATCAACGCCCCCCGAACAGCGAGTTTTACTCCCCAATATCAGTTGGCAGTTATATGAAAGCCTGCTAGGGGAACTGGGCAACAAACGTTCCACCAGAATTGCTTATCATCAAGGTCAATTAGAAATTATGGTGCCACTACCGGAACATGAAAATCGCAACAGGCTGATCGATCGCTTAATTGTAACTCTCATAGAAGAACTCAATCTGGAGTACAACCCCTTTGGCTCGATGACGATTAAAAAACGCAAAAAAGCAGATGGAAAAGAACCAGATTCATGCTATTATATCCAGAATGAAGCACTGGTCAGAGGGAGAACCGAATTAGACTTTGCTCAAGATCCGCCGCCCGATTTAGCACTGGAAATTTATTTTACCAGCAGTTCCTTAAATCAATTCGATTTATATGCAGATTTGTACCAGAAATTTGGCGGTACGACGGACGAAGCATCAAGTTTTATCAATTGCAAAATGGCGAATATGCCGAGTGCAATTTTTCCCGGGCTTTCCCAATACTACCGACTGCAAAAGTTGACGAATTTATCGATCGCACTCAAACCGCAGGCGCAACCACAGCAGTGCGAGAATTCCGGGAATGGGTAAAAAATCAGTAATTGTGTAGTCTACCACGGCACTCCTCGCGCATCAGAAAAATCGGCATCTAGAACCGCCCCCGCATCAAATACAGCATCAGTTAAATCAGCTTTTCTAAACGACGTTATCGACAATTTTTCTATTTGTTCAACAGCGATAAAAAAGCCGATCGCAGTTAACCCAAGAATTACCCCAGAAACCAAAAATAAGATAATTCCCCTGATAGTATCTCCGCCCCAAAATGTCACAATACCGCTAGCCCCGATCGCAGCAGCAGCCCCAGCCACAGACCCCGCCACAATTCCAGCCTCGCCCCGAGTCACAGCAATCGCCGTCGCAGCCGTTCCAGCCACCGCCACAGCCCCCGCATCTGCCCCGGCAATCAGTCCAGTCAAAGCCCCAGCCGTCGTCACTGTCACCGCTGTCACCCCAGCCCTAGCAATCAAATTTCTCACCCGTCTGCGGCTTTGTCCGGTTCTGACACCCTGAAAATTTGCCCCCCTCAAAATCGCCCCGGTGAAATTGCAGCCTCGAATGTCGCAACCGCTGAAATTCGCCCCTGACAAGTCAAGCCCTTTAAAAGAACGGTTCCGCAAGTTTTGGTTAGCAAAATTGAGATTTCCAGGTTGAGTCATTCGATTTTAGATTTTAGATTTTAGATTTTAGATTAGCAACCCAAAGACCTAGGATTTTAGATTTTAGATTATAGATTTTAGATTAACCAACCAAAGGGCATTTAAAATAAAGCCTGTGGTTTATAACGAGTTTCCATGTCTCCCATCTCCGAATCCCCATTTTCCCCCGAACAAATTGCCGGTGAAAGACTCACACCTGAAGAATATGAAGAAATCGTTCAGCGTCTAGGTCGCCATCCTAATAAAGCTGAATTGGGAATGTTCGGCGTCATGTGGAGCGAACACTGCTGTTACAAAAATTCGCGGCCACTATTAAAACAGTTTCCCACAGAGGGCGATCGAATTCTCGTCGGGCCAGGAGAAAATGCCGGCGTCGTAGACTTGGGAGACGGCTTGCAACTCGCCTTCAAAATTGAATCCCACAACCACCCGTCAGCAGTCGAACCCTTCCAAGGTGCGGCAACCGGTGTCGGCGGGATTCTCCGCGATATCTTCACAATGGGTGCACGCCCGATCGCACTTTTAAATTCCCTGCGTTTCGGCAACTTAGACGATGCTAAAACTCAGAGATTATTCAAAGGAGTAGTATCGGGAATTTCCCATTATGGCAACTGCATCGGCGTGCCCACAGTTGGCGGCGAAGTTTACTTCGATCCTGCTTATTCCGGCAACCCATTAGTTAACGTTATGGCCTTGGGTTTAATGGAAACTCAAGAAATCGTAAAATCGGGGGCATCCGGCATCGGAAATCCCGTGCTTTATGTCGGTTCAACTACCGGGCGAGATGGCATGGGAGGAGCAAGTTTTGCCAGTGCCGAATTGACAGACAAATCAATGGACGATCGCCCCGCCGTCCAAGTAGGAGATCCATTTTTAGAAAAATCCTTAATTGAAGCTTGTTTAGAAGCATTCAAAACCGGTGCAGTCGTCGCCGCCCAAGATATGGGCGCAGCGGGAATCACCTGTTCGACATCAGAAATGGCAGCCAAAGGCGGCGTCGGCATTGAATTCGATTTAGACAAAGTTCCCGTTCGAGAAAGCGGCATGATTCCCTACGAATACCTGCTTTCAGAATCCCAAGAACGGATGTTGTTTGTTGCCCAAAAAGGACGGGAACAGGAATTAATCGATATTTTCCACCGCTGGGGATTGCACGCGGTAGTAGCGGGGACTGTCATCGAAGAGCCGATCGTCCGAATTCTATTTAAAGGCGAAATCGCTGCCGAAATTACCGCGACTGCTTTGGCAGATAACACGCCAATTTATCACCGAGAACTGTTGACAGAGCCGCCAGAATATGCTAAAAGAGCATGGGAATGGACGGCGGATTCCCTGCCACAATCCACAGTTACAGGTATCGAAATTAACGGTAATTTCCAAACTTGGAATCAAATTTTGCTGACGCTTTTAGATACTCCCACCATCGCTTCTAAACGCTGGGTTTATCGCCAATACGACCATCAAGTGCAAAACAATACTGTTGTTTTACCGGGAGGTGCTGATGCTGCGGTTGTCAGATTGCGTCCGCTAGAACCTTGCCAATCTTCCCTTGCTGAAGGGGTAGAAGTACACCCCCTTGCTAAGGGGGATCTACTGAGAGGAAATGCCGTTTCTCTAGCTTCCGAAAGCAAACAGGAAGAAGAGGTAATTCCTCTATTTACCAAGGCACAAGGTAGGGAAACTCCAAAACTTTCTCCCCCCCTTAGCAAGAAGGAAGCGCCCCTGGGGATGATTCCTGGAGTTGCTGCAACGGTTGATTGCAATTCTCGTTATGTTTATCTCGATCCTTATGAAGGTGCAAAAGCAGTCGTAGCGGAAGCAGCGAGAAATTTAAGTTGTGTGGGGGCTGAACCTCTGGCAGTTACGGATAATTTGAATTTTGGCAGTCCCGAAAAGCCGATCGGATATTGGCAGTTAGCGTCAGCTTGTCGCGGGATTGCTGAGGCTTGTCGGGAGTTGGGAACGCCTGTTACTGGCGGCAATGTTTCTCTTTACAATGAAACGGTCGATGCTGAGGGGAATCCTCAACCAATTTATCCGACTCCAGTAATCGGAATGGTGGGGTTAATTCCCGATTTGAAGAAGATTTCTGGTCAAGCTTGGCTAAAGAAAGGTGATTTAATTTATGTGCTGGGAATGGGGGAATCATCCCAAAACTCAGAACTTCCATCTGAAAGCTCAAAAATCGAAATTTCTCCTACTTTGGGAGGTTCGGAATATTTAGCGGCAATTCACGGGATTGTAGCTGGGAAACCGCCAAGGATAGATTTTGAGTTAGAAAGAAAAGTGCAATCGGTTTGTCGCGATGGAATTCGGCAAGGTTGGGTAGGTTCTGCCCATGATTGTGCGGAAGGTGGAATGGCGATCGCCCTCGCGGAATCTTGTATTTCTGCTAAAATGGGTGCGGAAATTCATCTCAGTTTCAATTCGGCAAATGTCAGCCGCTGGGATGAAATTTTGTTTGGTGAAATGGGCAACTGCATTGTAGTTTCAGTCGCACCGAAAAATCAAGGGATTTGGGAGTCTTACCTGCAAGAAAATTTGACCAAAATGTGGCATAAAATTGGTTTAGTTGGCTGTGCTGAATCACCTTTGCGAGTTGTGAGTGCTGACAATCAAGTGTTAATTGAGGTTGCGATGGGTGAGATGGGCGATCGATTCTATAATGCGATCGAGCGTCGGATTGCATCTGTCTGATTTCGAGCGATAGAAACAAAAAACTAAGAGCGATCGTCAGTAAAATTCCAGACTCTGATGATAAAATCGAGATAGCGGTCGTTATCTCGATTTCCCACCATGACATTCATCAACCCCAAAACCGATTACGCCTTCAAAAAAATCTTTGCTTCCCAAGATAGCAAAGGCATTCTCATCAGCTTTCTCAACGCCACGATTTACGATGGAAATCCTACCATTGCAGACTTAGAAATTATCGATCCTAATTTACCGCCCAAGATAGCAGGCTTAAAAGACTCTTCTTTAGATGTCAAAGCCCAACTCGCCGACGGAACACTGGTTATTATTGAAATCCAAGTATTAAACTTTGAATCTCCTAAAAATAGAGTTTTGTACAATGCTAATAAAACTTACTCATCTCAATTACAGAAAGGACAAGGCTACCGAATGTTGAAACCTGTAATTGCACTAACGATTACTGATTTCGAGATGTTTGAAAATAGCGATCGGCTAATTTCTCGGTTTGTCTACAAAGAAACAACAACAAATATTGAATATTTCGACAATCACATTGAGTTAGTATTCGTCGAACTCCCAAAATTTACCAAAGAATTGTCACAAATAGAAACCCTGAGCGATAAATGGATTTATTTCATGAAATATGCCAATATGCTGACACAAGTACCGCAAACAATGGATGTTGTGCCAGAGATTCATCAAGCCTTTGACATAGCAAACCAAGTTAATTTAAACCCTGGCGAACTAGAAGCCCTCGAACGGCAAGAACTGTTTATTTACGACCAACAAGGAATTATAATCAAAGCTAATCGGGAAGGTCGAGAAGAAGGTCGAGAAGAAGGTCGAGAAGAAGGTCGAGAAGAAGGTCGAAAAGAAACAATGCAGGCGGTGGCGCGACAGTTACTCGATCGCCTCGATGACGAAACTATCAGTCAAACAACGGGACTGAGTATCGAAGAGATCCGGAATTTGGGATCGGAGGGAACTTCGCCGTAGGGTGCGTCGCATCGACAATCTACCAATAAAAGCAACAATCTCACGGCGACGCACCACACAATAGTCAGGTGCGTCGCCATCAAAAATCTACAAATCCCATCCTAAAATCTGACAGCGACGCACCCTACAAATTAGCCGTAGGGTGCGTCGCATCGACAATCTATAAATCAAAACGACAATCTCACGGCGACGCACCACACAACAGTCAGGTGCGTCGCCATCTAAAATCTGACAGCGACGCACCCTACAAATTATCACTCATAAACTCGCCGGGTTGGATCGCCCAATTAATCTATACAATATAAACAATATCATTCATAAAATAAATGATTTGCTGTATCAATCCCGACTGTGAAAAGCCTGAAAACCGGACGGGCATACATATTGCATCGATTGTGGCGTCAAACTCGTTCCCATCCTACGAAGCCGTTACCGGATGATAGGATTCCTGGGCAAAGGCGGTTTCGGTAGAACCTATTTAGCAGAAGATATTGATAAATTAAATCAACGCTGTGTCGTTAAACAATTAGCACCCAATGTCCAGGGGACTTGGGCGATTAGCAAAGCGGTAGAATTATTTCAGCAAGAAGCCCGACAACTGCAACAGCTAGGACAACATCCGCAAATTCCATCACTAGATGCCTATTTTGAACAAGACAAATATTTGTATCTCGTACAGCAGTTTGTTGATGGGGATAATTTGTTGACGCTTTTCCAAAATCAGGGAATTTGGCAACAAAGTCAAGTTAAGCAACTATTACTCGAACTTCTACCTGTTCTCAAGTTTATTCACGAACAAAAAATTATTCACCGAGATATCAAGCCTGAGAATATTATGCGCCGTCGCAGCGACGGTTTGTTAATGTTGATTGATTTCGGAGTTTCCAAACAGTTGTCGGGAACAGTGATGTCGAGACTGGGAACGCGAATTGGTTCGGATGGTTATGCACCCATTGAACAAATGAAAGGGGGTGAAGCTTATCCAGCCAGCGATTTGTTTAGCTTGGGGGCGACGGCTTTTCATTTAATGACGGGGATACATCCTGATGGTTTGTGGACGGAACACGGTTATAGCTGGACTGGAAATTGGCAGCAACATTTGAAAAAGCCCATTGACAAGGGACTGGAATTAATTTTCTCTAAGTTGTTGGCAAAAGATATCCAGCAGCGCTACCAATCAGCAGAGGAAGTTCTCAAAGATTTTCAACGTCAGTCAACGCCAAATTTTATACAGACTTTAAAAAGGTTTGACTTTGACACGGTGACAGTTGATGTGCGGGGTAATATAACTAGCCGTCAACGCCGTCAAGCACAATTTTTTAGCGAAAATTTAGGCGGCGGTGCAATCTTACACATGGTAGCAATTCCTGGCGGCCGTTTCGTGATGGGTTCCGCCAGTACAGAAGCAGGGCGAAGTAACAATGAAGGGCCGCAGGGTACTGTTAAGATCTCTCCTTTTTTTATGGGTAATTATCCCATTACTCAAGAACAGTGGGAAGTAGTGATGGGGAATAACCCTTCTGATATCAAAGGTTTGAAACGTCCTGTAGAACAAGTAAGCTGGAATAATGCTCTGGAATTCTGCCAGAAAATTTCTCAAAAAACCGGCAAGATTTATCGCTTACCTTCGGAAGCCGAATGGGAATATGCTTGTCGCGCCGGAACTACAACGCCTTTCTATTTTGGCGAGACAATTACCCCGGATTTAGTTAATTATGATGGCAATCATCCCTACGGTTCTGCGCCGAAGGGACTTTACCGCAAACAAACAACGGATGTGGGGAGTTTTGGGCCGAATCCGTTTGGTTTGTATGATATGCACGGGAATGTTTGGGAATGGTGCAGCGATAAATGGCACGATAATTATAGTGGCGCACCGACTGACGGAAGTTCTTGGGAAACTGGAACAGATAATAACCGAGTGCTGCGTGGTGGTTCCTGGAACTGCTATACGGTCTATTGCCGTAGTGCCTATCGTGGCAGGCAGTGGGCTGTCCATCGCAGCAGGCACCTCGGTTTTCGCGTGGCGGTAGCTTCGGTTTATTCCTTGTCCTAGTTTCCGCGTAGTAGTGGTAGGGTGCGTCGCATTGAACAATCTACAAATCAAATCGACAATTTCACAACAACGCACCACAAATTAGTAAGGTGCGTCGCCCGAAACAATGTGCAAGTTCGATCGAGAATCTCGCAGCGACGCACCCTACAAATTAAACTGAAAAACTTATCTGCTTTGTGCTATTGCCATAACTTGCCGCGCCCAAAATGACATTACATGGCCGCACAGATTCCCATGATGATATAGTAGGTCAATCTCACAGAAAAGTCAAGCTCGATCGCCCTTAAATTCTAATATTTCAAAAAGCCAGTGAAGCAATTTTATAATTTATTTGCCATTGCACGAGCGCCTATTTCTTAGTCCCCCTATGCTGGGACTAGAGTTTGACTCTTAAGCGATTTCAAGAGACTGTTGGCGAATTTAAAAAGGGTTTCACCCCTCACCCCTAAAAATAGTGGCTCTGGACTAAATATTTAATTAACCATATAGCTATTAACTACCAATAGCGAACCCAAATGCTGCATTCCAGATGTGAGGGGTAACACCCTTGGCGACTTCGCCAACAGTATTTTTCAATCGCCGAATCCCTCGCCCGCCGTTAATCAAGGTTAATATAGGATTTGAGGGCGATCGATACTACAATGCCATTAAACGCCGCATCGCTTCTGTCTGAAATGCTACACGAGTTGGAAATAATGACAGATCCGTGGCAAGATTAAGGGAATGTTAAGTTATGCGACGCTTTCGCAAACAAGATTTCCCGCTGAAACTGTCCCCCGAACCCACCTTCCCCATTAGGAACCCACCCATCTATGATTCCCAACCATTCCTTCGAGGCTGACGAGCATTCTAGCAAACCCGACAAGCCCGAGGAAGCTTGCGGCGTTTTCGGTATCTACGCACCGGGTGAAGATGTCGCCAAGTTGACCTACTTCGGCTTGTATGCTTTGCAGCACCGAGGTCAGGAATCCGCCGGAATTGCTACTTTTGATGGTGAAACAGTTCACCTGCACAAGGATATGGGACTGGTTTCCCAAGTCTTCAACGAATCGAGTTTAGGTCACTTGCCAGGTAACTTAGCCGTAGGCCACACTCGCTACTCTACTACCGGCTCGTCGCGGGTGATCAACGCTCAACCTGTGGTTGTCAAAACCCGTTTGGGAAGTCTCGCTTTAGCACATAACGGGAATCTTGTCAATACCAAAGAATTGCGGGAAGAATTGCTTTCTCGGAAGTGCGAATTTGTCAGTACGACGGATTCAGAGGCGATCGCAGTGGCGATCGGTTCGGAGGTAGACAAGGGCAAAGACTGGCTGGAAGCAGCGATCAGTGCCTTCGGTATGTGCCAAGGAGCCTTTAGTTTGACGATCGCCACCCCCAAAGGCGTGATGGGAGTCCGCGACCCCCACGGCGTCCGCCCGTTGGTAATTGGCATCCTCCCCACAACTCCGGTACGGTACGTTTTAGCATCGGAAACTTGTGGCTTGGATATTATCGGTGCTGAATTTTTGCGGGACGTAGAACCGGGAGAATTAGTTTGGATTACAGAGGAAGGTATGGCTTCCTTCCACTGGAGTCAGCAACAAAAGCGCAAACTTTGCATCTTTGAAATGATCTATTTTGCTCGACCCGATAGCCAGATGGAAGGTGAAAGTTTGTACAGCTACCGCCTGCGGATCGGGCGTTTGTTAGCAGCAGAATCTCCGGCTGATGCGGATATAGTCATCGGCGTTCCTGATTCTGGAATCCCAGCCGCGATCGGCTTTTCTCAAGCTTCCGGCATTCCTTACGCCGAAGGATTGATTAAAAACCGCTACGTGGGGCGCACTTTTATTCAACCGACTCAGACAATGCGGGAGTCAGGAATCCGCATGAAACTCAACCCTCTCAAAGATGTGTTGGAAGGAAAGCGAGTAATTATTATCGATGATTCGATCGTTCGCGGCACTACCAGCCGCAAAATCGTCAAAGCCTTGCGGGATGCGGGCGCAACAGCAGTGCACATGAGAATTTCTTCGCCGCCGGTGACACATCCTTGTTTCTACGGGATCGACACCGACAATCAAGATCAGTTGATTGCTGCTACTAAGTCAGTCGCAGAAATCGGCGCCCAAATTGGGGTTGATTCTTTGGCTTTCTTGAGTTGGGATGGAATGCTGAGGGCGACTAACGAAGACCCGATGAGTTTTTGTTCGGCGTGTTTCACCGGTGATTATCCGATCGACGTTCCAGAAGTGGTAAAACGGTCTAAGCTCATATTAGAAAAGGCTGGAGCCTAGAAAATCCAAAAGCGAGAAAGCGATCGCCCGTCATTTTTCGCAATTTATGGGTTTTCTATTTTTTCTAGTAAGTCATTGCCAAAATGTGTGTAGAAATGTTACATTAACTTGGCTGTAGCAATTCTTGCAGAATTCGTGAACTGTGGTGAACAGTCGGTTGGGTAGAACTTGTGTGAAACCCAACCCTCTGATTGGAGATTGGAGATTGGAGATTTGAGATTTGTGCTTGAATCTAAAATCGCCAATCTAAAATCGATGGTTTTTCCCTAAACTCTCGTTCACAATTCCTGCTCGAAACGCTGTATGCTACCTGCAGACTGGAGGTAGTTCCTCCAGATGTCCACTCTCAGATTGAAGTCGCATTTCGCACCAACAACGGGCACATGAGATTTTTTCAGATAACAGGGTCGATCGCACTAATTTTTCCCACACAAGTATTCCACAAGCAAACTTGCTTGAGAATCGCGGACGGGCTGTTCATGCGAACTAAAGAACTTTAGGAACCCTTGCAGAGTAAAAAATATGGCTCCTTGCGAGCCGAAAGTGCCTGTTAAAAGAAGGCGGAATGCGGTTTCTCAAGTCAGCTTAAATCGGAAACTTCGTGCAATCAAATACTGTTCTCAATCCCGCGAGCAATCAAGGCTCATCCTCTCGTACAACAGAGTTACCTTTTACTCTTCAAGATATCAAGGCAGCCATTCCAGCCCACTGTTTTGAGCCCTCGGCCGGGAAATCTCTGGCTTACTTCTTTTTAGATCTTGGAATTATCGCAGGTTTGTATGCGATCGCCTACACCCTCGATTCCTGGCTCTTTTACCCAATCTTTTGGTTGATGCAGGGAACCATGTTTTGGGCATTGTTTGTAGTGGGTCACGACTGCGGACACGGTTCATTTTCTAAGAGCAAATGGCTCAACAACCTGATCGGACACCTCTCCCACGCTCCAATTCTCGTGCCCTTCCATGGTTGGCGGATTAGTCACAGAACCCACCACGCAAATACAGGCAGCTTAGATAACGATGAAAGCTGGTATCCGGTACCGGAAAGCAAATACAATCAAATGCCTTGGTATGAAAAGCTGGGACGCTTTTATTTGATGTTATTTGCCTATCCAATTTATCTATTTCGCCGATCGCCCGATCGGGTAGGTTCTCACTTCATGCCCGGTAGCCCGATTTTCCGTCCTTCCGAAAAAGCGGACGTGTTAACGAGTTCCGCATCCTTAGTGCTGATGGTAGCCTTTTTAGGTGCGTTAACCTATCAGTTTGGTTGGCTGTTTTTGCTGAAGTTCTACTTGGTTCCATATATAGTGTTCGTGATGTGGCTGGATTTGGTAACATTCCTGCACCACACAGAAGCCGATATTCCTTGGTATCGCGGTAATGATTGGTATTTCTTGAAAGGTGCATTGTCTACGATCGATCGCGACTACGGAATCATCAATTCCATCCATCACGACATCGGGACTCACGTAGCCCACCACATTTTCTCGACAATGCCGCACTATCACTTGAAGGAAGCAACGGAAGCCATCAAGCCAGTGTTGGGCGATTATTATCGCAAGTCAACCGATCCAATTTGGAAGAGCTTTATTCGCTCTTACTGGGATTGTCATTTTGTCTCCGATACAGGTTCTGGAGTTTACTACGAATCACCTAACAGTCGGCGATCGGCTGAAGTTAAGTAGCTTAAATAAACAATAGAATACGTAAAAACTCGGCTTATTAAAGAAACCGGGTTTTTCTTTTTTTTTGCGCGTGTTTGATAATAAGATATTCCACATTTAACCTAGATATTGGGGGCGGGCAAGATGCCCACCCCACAAGAAAATTAAGAGTTTTAAAAATGCAAAATAAATATTTTTTAGCTAATGCTGGCGACTGAAATGAACACAAGAGACTTGCATTGCATTTCCCAGCTCTCAATTCCTGCAATTATCTGCGTTTATCTGTGTTTATCTGCCTTAAATCTGCGGTTTCTCGCGAGAAGACTTATTCAATATTGTCTAATCAAAGAGGTTTGTAAGTTGTCGTGCATTTAATTTGTATGCTTATTTTTATGGCAAATCTTGTGGGTGGACACACACTCCGCCCAAAAGTTACAAACTAAATAGACAACAGACATAATATTACAGATTACCTTTAAGCCCGATCGCAGTTACAATCGTCCACGCATCCACCAACAGTAGCAGCAGCGTACAGAAGAGCAAAATAAGATACATCCAAGGCTGCGACAAAGGGCGGACATCTCTAGTATCAATACCTGTTTTTGCTTCCACCAAACCGACTAATTTAGCAAACCCAGCCACTCGCATTGGCAACAAATAACCTTCACCCGAATGACTCAAAAAATAGTAGACTAAACTTCCTTGACCGGTCGATCGAGGTTTGAGAGCTTTCACCTCAGTCCAAGGTAGCCACCAACCCTTGCGAAACACGCGCGGAAACCACTTCGGATAGGTAACTTCAATCCCCTCCTCGCTGAGAATTACCCGTTCGCTGAGCACGCCATACAAGCCCGCTGCGCCGACAATAATTGCAACCCAGAGTGCGATCGGGGGAACAGGTGCTTTCGTGACTTCCGACAAAAACGGCAATGGAATTGTCAGGGCGACGTACAAGCCCAACAGCGTGATTCTAATCAGGGGAGAAAGCCGGAATACAGCCGGCTCAAATACTGGGGGGGAAGATGGGGGAAATGCGATCGGTTCTGCTGACATAACTGAAATGAGAGAAGCTGTTTAATCCTATTTTTGCACAGATGCAGACGGCGCTTGAAACCAGGTTTATAAAAACGAAGTCCACTCGCCTGCGGACTAAAGAAAATAATGTAATTTTAACCGCCCGGTTTTCTGAACCTTAATTGAGTCATATCCCATGCGGTTGCATCGCAACCCTTGATTTATGGCAACTTGCGTAAGTCATGTTATCTTGGATTCACTCAGAGAGTTTCGAGAGAAATTGGGAGGCGCGCCAAATGTTAGAAAAGCTTTTAGGTAAAAGGAATTGGCTAAAGATTGCCAAGCATACCGCTTGGCAGTGTATCGTCTTCAGTCTGTCTTTAATTCTTATTGTTGGCAACTACAGATTACCGCAGGCTGTCGGACAGAAAACACCGACAGCAAACTACAAAACTTTTACCGATTGGTGTGCCAACAAAGCTAATTTGAACCCAGAGACTAGACGCACTGTTGATGCGTTATTGAAGCAAGCTGAAACTAATGAGTGCAAAACAGCTAACCAGAAGCTTTCAAGTCTAGGTGAACTCGACATCAAGGGCAATCAAGTATCAGACATTACACCCCTGAAATCTCTGACTAACCTAACTACCCTCATCCTCAGTGGCAATCAAATATCAGACATTACACCCCTGCAATCTTTGACTAACCTAACTACCCTCTACCTCGGCTTCAATCAAATATCAGACATTACACCCCTGCAATCTCTGACTAACCTAAATTTTCTCGAACTCAGCGGCAATCAAATATCAGACATTACAACCCTGAAATCTCTGACTAACCTAACTACCCTCTACCTCGGTCTCAATCCAATATCAGATATTACACCCCTGCAATCTCTGACTAAACTAACTTTTCTCGAACTCATCAGCAATAAAATATCAGATATTACACCCCTGAAATCTCTGACTAACCTAACTTTTCTCGAACTCATCAACAATCAAATATCAGACATTACACCCTTGAAATCTCTGACTAACCTAACTATCCTTTACCTCATGAACAATCAAATATCAGACATTACAACCCTGAAATCTCTGACGAAACTAGCTGACCTCGAACTCATGAACAATCAAATATCAGACATTACACCCCTGAAATCTCTGACTAACCTAACTACCCTCATCCTCAGTGGCAATCAAATATCAGATATTACACCCCTGAAATCTCTGGCTAACTTAACTACCCTCCACCTCGGCTTCAATCCAATATCAGACTTTACATCCCTCACATCTCTGACTAACCTAAATTTTCTCGAACTCAGCGGCAATAAAATATCAGACATTACAACCCTGCAATCTTTGACTAATCTAACTACCCTCTCCCTCGAATCCAATCAAATATCAGACATTACACCCCTAAAATCTCTGACTAACCTAACTACCCTCTACCTCAAGAACAATCCGATCGCCAAAAAAATTTGCCCTCTCAAACCCGAGTCTATTTGTCGGTTTTAACGGCTGGGAAAGATTGCATGAGCAACGCGGTTTTGAATTATACGCCCAAAATTTTAAACATCATTTAAACAACGCTCAATATCTTGCATCACTGCTAAATCTAATTTTCTTCAAGTATTTTTTTATCTCAAGTGAGAAGTGGCAAAAGAACTTAACTGCTATATAATCAAAACCAGCTAATCTGTACTTGAATAAACTCAAAATCGCTAGATGATTTTTGCGATTTTGAGTTTCGATTTAAAATTCAATTCAGAAACTTTGATTCTTAAGTGCTGACTTTTTACCGCTTTGCAAAAGTTGGAATTTTGAGCGCCGAGTGATCAATTCACTGACAATTTATAACTCAAAACTCACAACTCCAATTAATCGACGGCTGTTAGCGCCGGTACTGTCAAAGGTTCTGAGATTTCTCGGGATTTGGGGCGGCCGGCAATTATTGCGCGATCGCCCTTAACTTCCCCTCCGGATCTGCTAGGATTGACGTTTGAATAGGGGCCTTCGTTAATCTGCAAGCGATCGCAAGGAATTTTGTCCGACAAAATTGCACTCGCCATCATCCCGGTGTGAATTTCCAATGCTGCCGCCGGCATCGCTTCAAACACTAAGCGCTGTCCGGGAAACACCACTCTTTCAAAGTACCAGTTAGGAATGTTGGCGATGCGAGCAATCTGAATCTGACTGGTGGCGTTGACGTAGCAGCACAGAATCTTGCTGTCGGTGTCTGAGGGTAAGGGGTCAAGAATTTGAGCCATAACTGCTGAGGGAGCCTTGCCTAAAAGTTTTAGTTATCTTCTCAGGCTAACACTAGGCGATCCCAGCCTACTGTAAAGCCGACTACCAACTCCCTAACACATTAGAGACCGATCGTACCTAACTTAAAATCTCACCGGATAAATATCTGCTTTTTGACTCCACGCTGGGATTTTCTCTCAAAATACGCTGTATTGAGTTAAAAATTAGCTTTTTTCTGCTGCTATCGCCGATCGACACCAACAAGCTCAGCTTTTAGCCCGCTCTAAAAATTTAAGAATATTTAATGTCAAATTGCGAAAATTAGACATATTGTAAAGTTATATTAAAAGAATATTAACATAGCTGAAAAAGTTCCAGTTTAGGATATAGCAATCATGGAAAACCGAGAAAACCGAGTCCTGTACGTTCGCCTCCCTTGCAATCCCATTTTCCCGATCGGAGTTGTGTATCTTTCGGATCACGTACACAAGCTGTTTCCCGATGTCCAACAACGCATTTTCGATTTAGGTGCCGTACCCCCCCTGGATTTCGCTAAAGCTTTAGATGCCAGCATAGACGAGTTTAAGCCGACTCTGCTGGTTTTCTCTTGGCGGGACATTCAAATTTACGCGCCCGTGGGCGGTAGGGGCGGGAATCCCTTACAAAATGCCTTCGAGTTTTACTACGCCAAAAATCCGCTAACTAAGTTGCGGGGAGCACTCGGAGGATTGCGTTTGGCCACGTCCTACTACACCGAACTCTCGCGCAATCTGGGACTGGTTAAGCGCGGATTGAAGCGGGCCCGGAAATACCGCCCGGAAGCCCGCGCAGTGGTCGGTGGCGGTGCTGTGAGCGTGTTTTACGAGCAGTTGGGGCGCAGTTTGCCGGCGGGGACTGTGGTTTCGGTGGGCGAAGGCGAAGCTTTGCTGGAGAAGTTGATTAAAGGCGAAGATTTGGCGCAGGAAAGATGTTATGTAGTAGGAGAAACTGTGCCGCGCGATCGGCTAATTCACGAAAAGCCAGCCAACATCGAGAAAACCGCCTGCGATTACAACTACATCGAAACCATTTGGCCGGAATTTTCCTATTATTTACAGGATATGGACTTCTACCTCGGAGTCCAAACTAAGCGCGGCTGTCCCCACAATTGCTGTTACTGCATTTATACGGTGATTGAAGGAAAACAAGTGCGGATCAATCCGGCGGATGAGGTGGTGGCTGAGATGCAGCAATTGTACGATCGAGGTATCCGCAATTTCTGGTTTACCGACGCTCAATTTATCCCGGCGCGCAAATTCATCGACGATGCGATCGAATTATTGCAAAAAATCATCCTCTCCGGTATGACAGACATCCACTGGGCTGCTTACATCCGTGCGGACAATCTCACACCCGAATTGTGCGATTTGATGGTAAAAACGGGCATGAACTACTTTGAAATCGGCATCACCAGCGGTTCCCAGGAACTGGTTAGGAAAATGCGAATGGGCTACAACTTGCGAGTAGTTTTGGAAAATTGCCGCGATTTAAAAGCAGCCGGTTACAACGATGTAGTTTCCGTCAATTACTCATTTAACGTGATTGACGAAACCTTTGAAACCATCCGACAAACAATTGCCTATCACCGAGAATTAGAGCGCATTTTCGGAGTCGATAAAGTAGAACCAGCGATTTTCTTCATCGGATTGCAGCCGCACACAATTTTAGAAGAATACGCCTTTAAAAAGGATATTTTGCAACCCGGTTACGATCCGATGAGTTTGATGCCTTGGACAGCCCGCAAGTTGCTGTGGAATCCAGAGCCTTTGGGTTCGTTTTTCGGGCAAATTTGTTTAGAAGCTTGGCAGCGAAATTCCAATGATTTCGGCCGCGAAGTGATGGCAATTTTGGAGGAAAAACTCGGCTGTGCGGATTTGGAAGAGGCATTAACCGCGCCTGTGGAAATCAAAGACAAACAGTTGGCAGCAGTTAATTAATTATCAGGTTCGCAGTCAGGACGACGGTTATTTAAAAAATGGGAAATGGGAGGAAAAATGTATCTTCTGTTTCCCTTTTTATTATTCGCTAAATAGCTAAGCGCAAATCAACATTACTGTGTAACTGAGTCAGTTCGCGATCGCATGGAAGGCGAGAAACCCGGTTTCCACGAAAATCAAAGGTTTAGTAACGAGAAATATATGAAGAAAGCCGGTTTCTCAGATCGGCGCGAACAAGTCATAAAATCTTAAAAATGTCCTCAATGCAAGAGATTGCTTTCCTTCGATCGCATTGACATACTTATGTATTTTCACTGGTGTAGGGTGCACAGTTCGCACCTTACTTAAACCAACGGCGTACCGTGTTCCCTGCACCTCTCACCTCTGATATTAAATATTATTAATATCCAGCAAAGATCGCTTAAGATATAATTATATAGTTAAAACCAGGAGTGACAAGATGTTTTATAAAGATAGAGTTAAGGGCAATAAAGGAATAGTTCTAGTTATGGCTGGCATTAGTGCGATTCCCTACCCTTCGGGAACCCCTGCGGGGAACGGGATAGCTTCGCTTCACGGCTTTTTAACCGCCTCAGCACAAGCAACGGCACTAAATCAACCGATTGGGAAAGTTCGGGCGATCGCACCCAACACTTTGGGCAATAATCAACCGCTGCAAATTGCTCAAGTTGAGGGATGTCCGAGGGCCGAAATGGTGCAATTTTTCGCAACGCCCAACTTTTCTATATACATTTGCAAAATCCAGGAAGGCGATATTTTTTACCGCGGCGTCAGCAAAATAAATGGCACCCAAATCAATGTAATGCAAGTAACTACAGGTGATGACGGAAGTTATGAAGCGACTAACGGCAATATTATCTACTCGATTAACTCCCAACGCCTGCAAGTCCGCCAGAATGGTAAGGTAATTTTGACGGAAGCAGTCATTAAGTAGCACTAACAGTTATTCAATGATCAATCCTCTAAATTTAGGCGACATTTTATTTAAGTGAAAAATTCAATACCAGCAAAAATATATTGATTCCTCAATAATCCAAGAGAATCAAGGGTAACGGTTATAAGATTGACTAACTTTTGTTCAAATATCTCTCAATCAAGACGATCGCCACTATATCATCTACCGGCCGCGGCGGAGTCCGCATTCCCTGCGGAATCAAGCGAGAAAGTCCCGTCGGAGGGTACATTTGCCAGTAGCGTTCCTTCGCTTCCAAACTGCTGAACCTCTCGTCAACCCGAACAATTTCAATCTCCGGCGGCAAACTTTGCGTCAGTTTTTGTTTCCAACTCTTAGAAGTCGTTTGATCTCCGAGCACCAATAACTCGATCGCAAACTGTTCGCACAGAGATTGAATCGTAGAGATGGCTGATTCTGACGGTACTACTTGATGGTAGCAGAGGTTTTTGTCTCTACCCATCACGGCGAGGCCACACTTGTCTTTCCCCGGATCGAAACCTAAAATCATATTTATGAGTCCTCAGTTAATAAGTTTGTAGTTGCGCTTGAGCGCCGGCCAACTCAATCGCCAACCTATATCTAATCTGATACTTGCATTCTTGAATGTCTCAAAATCTTTGCGGGCGATCGTACTTATTTTACTTGACTTTTTTGTGGGATTGACATATTATATCATCATGGGAATCTGTGCGACCATATAATGCCTAAGATCGGGAACCGGGTTTTTGCCACAATCTTTACTTCCCCGTTTTAATTTATCGAAAAAACCCAGTTTCTTTGACCCCCCGCAACAATCAGAAACCGGGTTTTTGCCACAATCTTGGCTTGCCAGTTTTGATTGATATCGTGTCCCATCGATTGACCGCAGCAAGATTCGATCGTAGTGCGGACTTCAGTCCGCAATATTGAGCGGACTGAAGTCCCCACTACAAACTTTCTCTCACCCCCCGCGCAAAAACCCGGTTTCTCTCATCCCCGTGCAGGCGGTGCGGATCTGTGAGATTGTCGATTCGATCGGCAAATTGCAGGTGGCGGCGCACCCTAATATCTGGAATCGCTTGCCAAGATGAAAACCCCACAAAAAAAATTAAAGCGCGCAGACGCGCACAAAAGGGGAAAGAGGAAATAGTACAAAGGGAAAAAGGGAAACAGGATAAAGGGCAAAGAAGAGTCATCGCACCGAAGACGGGGAAGCAGGAAGCCGCAGAAAAGCAGCAACGCGAAAACCCCTGTGCCTGGCCGAGGGGCCCGGAGAAATGAAGTAGCGGTTGGCAGCACGGCAAAAGACCGCAGGGTTGCCCCACGAACCTCCACGATGCACTCGGAAAGGAATATATCCGCTTGTTTCCCAAACGCTGCCGTCAGAGGGTGCGCCATTGTAGTTAATATGCCAGCGATCTTGACACCATTCCCAAACATTGCCGTGCATATCGTACAAACCAAACGCATTTGGGGGAAAACTTCCCACCACAGTAGTTTCGCCGCGGTTAAGTCCTTTATATTTAACTAAATGGGGAGTAATAGTCTCCCCAAAGTAAAAAGCTGTTGTCGTACCTGCCCGACAAGCATATTCCCACTCTGCCTCACTCGGCAAACGATAGATTTTTCCAGTTTTCTCAGACAACTTGTGACAGAAATATACCGCATCATCCCAATTTACTTGTTCTACAGGCCGTTTCGCACCCTTAAAAGACGATGGGTTATTTCCCATTACAGCTTGCCATTGTTCTTGAGTGATGGGATATTTTCCTGCATAAAAAGTCGGTACAGTTACTTGATGCTGCGGACTTTCGTTATCGTACCTACCTGCCTCTGTTTCTGGCGATCCCATCATAAATGTGCCGCCGGGAATGTAAACCATTTCGAGTACAATTCCATTATCTAAGTCTTCTCTGAAGTAATGAGCCCATGACTTTCTCCGACTGTTTTCTTTTCCATACGCATCTACTGTAATGACCTCAAATTCAAATATAGGGAAATAGTTTTGTAACTGTCGTTGAATCTTTTCCTCATTTCTATCTTTCAGCAGCGAACAAGCAGCAAATTTCACCTGCATCGATTCATCGTGCAAAGCTTTAATTATCAAATCTAAACCTACTTCTCCATATTTGACTGCTTCGGAAAGAGCGGCGATTCTCGCTTCGACAATGGGTGAGGCCAAGCGGCTTTTAACACCGGGTATGCCTCCGAGTACGGCAGCATTGACAGGAATTGAATTTTGTCCTCCCAGGACGGCATCGTATTCTCTGGGTTGATTTCGATCATCTGACATTACACCGCACGCTCCTGCATTTTAACAGTTGACAGTTGGCAGTTGGCAGTTGGCAGTTGGCAGTTGGCAGTTGGCAGTTGATGATTGCATAGTACCGGAATCGAACCATTTATGCTTGACTGGTATTGGCTCTATTTATGAGGTTATTTATGTCCGCGCCTGATGTGGCGGTTGCTATATATGGTCGCACGGATTCCCATGATTTAATGATATGTCAAGGGCGCGAAAAAGTCAAGCAAAATAGCGGTTCGATCGCCCAAAATTTTTCCTCAAATTCGATATGTCGATCGCACTTATTACTTAACTTTCACATCTGGGCCGGCCGGTGGTTGTTGTCCGGTGCGGAAAACAACGGCTCCGTTTTCACGAGCAACTAAATCTATTTTAAGCGGGCCGGCGATGTAAGTGATATCTGTGGCGATCGCCTGAACGTCCAGCGGTTTCTCGTACTGCTGCAATCGCTCGATAAAACCAGCTAAAGTTTCAATCTGACTGTCGGCCACTTGGACTCTACCGCCGACAACGCCGATCAGGCGAGCGCGAAATTGACAAGCTTCTATCAATTGCAGCAACTGCTGCCGCACTTGTTCGTCGGTTAAAGTCACCGGATCGACAGCAACCCCTGCAATCACATCTCCAGCGCGGAAAACTACTCGATTGATTTCTGCTTCTGCAAATACCTTAATTAGCTTTTCTTCCCGCAGGTAATTAGCGCCGGCGACAATTCGCACCACGTAGTCTTCACCGTCTTTAATCTGACTAATTAGTTGATCGATTTCTGCTTTAGTAATTTGAATAACCTGGTCTCTAACCTTCCTATTTTCCGGCTGCATCAGTCCGACGGTGGTTTTATTTGCTTCTTGCAAGAGTCGATCGATCGCGCCACTTGCCATACCGGGTTCGACAATGCGAACGACGCCTGCAGCTAAAATTTGACCGCGCCTGATGGCAACTGTACCCTCGCGGATTGCCTGAAAGTCCCGTTCCAAAACTTGCACTTGCTGCTGCAATAAAGTTTGTTGCTGTTCGAGTTGAACTTGTTGCTGTGCCAAGGTTTCTAACAGTGCTTCCCTCTCAGCAATTACTTTGTCGCGCTCTACAATAGTTCGATCGCGCTCGCTCAGATTTTGCGCCCGCTGAGCAATCTCTTTGTCCCGCTGGGCAATTAGTTCGTTGCGATAGACAATTTCCTTGTCCCGCTGGGCAATTTCTGCGTCTCGCTTGGCAATTTCTTGATCGCGCTGGGCAATTTGAGTTTTTACCTGCTCTCGTTGCTCGATTAACTGTTGGCGTTCCTCTTGCAGTTGGGCGATTTCCGAGCCTAAAGTCGTTTTTTGAGCGGAAACAGTTTTCAATTGGTTCTCAGTGCGATCGAGCTGAGCTTGTGTAGTCGATCGGATCGTTTCAACCAGTTTCAATTGTTCTTCTGTCTGAGATTTAGCTGCTTCCACGCTGCTGAGCTGTGCTTCTGTCTTAGATTTAGCCGCTTCTACCTGACTTAACTGCTGTTCAGTTTTAGACTTGGCTGCTTGCACGCTGTTGAGCTGGGCCCGCAGCGAGTTTAATTTTGTTTGTGTCCGAGCTTGCTCAGCATTAGCAGCTTGCAGCGATTGATTAATTTGCTCTAAATTGGCTTTAACTTGCGCTTGAGCGGCTCTGGCTCCATCTAATTCAGTTTCAACTCGATTTTTTTCTTGAGTGGTGTCTTTGAGTTCTCTGCGGGCTTGGTTGAGCCTTTTTTGAATCTCGTCTATTTGAAAAACCCCGGTTCGCAGAGGCTTGCTGGTAGCAAACAAAATGGCCAGAGTAATGGCCGACAGGATGCTGCCGGCCATCACTGTCACCACAACAGCAGTGTCGCGGGGGCGAAGTTTGAACAAACTCAACCTTGCTTTGCCGACTTTCGTCCCAAGGCGATCGCTGACAGTGGCGATCACACCCCCCAACACTAAAATTACAAATACCAGGATGTATCCAGCAGTCATTCCGATTTTAGATTTTGGATTTTGGATTTTGGATTGAATCTAAAATCCAAAATCCAAAATCCTATACTTTCTCGGCATCAAGTGAATTGCTGGCTTAAGGCCACCGGGTTGTGGACAGTGATCTTTTTCTTGTGGATCGAGATCATAGTTTCTTGTCTGAGATCCCCCAGCAAACGAGTCACAGTTACCCGTGTCGAGCCGATCGCTTCGGCGATCGCCTGGTGGGACAGCTTCAAATCAATCGTAATCCCATCCGTACCGGGCACGCCAAAATCCCGGCACAGAATCAGCAAAAAGCTGACGAGTCTCGAACCCATATCTCGGTGTGCGAGGGTTTCGATCATCATCTCCGTTTGCAAAATCCGAGAAGAAAGTCCCCGCAGCAAAACCATAGGCAATTCTGCGTCTTCCTTGAGAGCCTTCTCGACTTGTTCGATCGGCAGCGAGATCAACTCTACAGGCGTAAAGGCTACCGCGTGGTAAAACCTGTCCGATCGGTGTCCCGTAATCAGAGACAGCACCCCAAATACGCTATTTTCGCGTAGGAGGGCCACTGTAATTTCTTCCCCTGCTTCGTAAACCCTGGAGAGCTTCACAGCACCTCTAATGAGAACGTAGACGCGCTCAGCCGGGTCTCCAGGGAAAAAAATTGTCTTGCCCCGTTCAAAGGTTTCCACAATGGGTGGAAACGCCCCGCCGCTGATTTGGCGGAACACGGCTGCTAGCGGTCTATCATGCGTCACGACTAGATCCTTTGTACTAATCAATACTTTATAACTTGTCGATTAACCTTATTGAGTAAATATACTGCCCAACCTCCAATACGCAGGGATTCTGTTACTTCCATCTCATGTTAAGGTAAACACACGCTGTATGATTAAATCTAGCCCTTCTCTTAACTTTTTCAATTCCGCCCCCATGTAGCTCCACAACCAAATTAATCTCAATTGTCTCTCAATTGTCTCTCAATCAGTTAAATCTGAATCAGTTGTGTCTAAACTGGCGGGGTTGTCGCATAGAGCTCACGAGAACGGTGCAAGTTGCTTCGAGAAGAAATATAGATGATAGATTTGACCGGAAAAAATGCTCTTGTTACGGGCATTGCCAACAATCGCTCGATCGCCTGGGGCATCGCCCAGCAGCTTCACAAAGCAGGGGCCAACCTCGGCATCACTTTTTTGAAGGATGAGAAAGGCAAGCACGAGCGCAAAGTAGCCGAACTCGTAGAACCGCTCAATCCCACTCTGTATCTGCCCTGCAATGTCCAAAACGAGAGCGAAATCGAGTCTACTTTTCAAACCATCGCCGACAAATGGGGCAAGTTAGATATCCTGGTTCACTGCTTAGCCTTTGCCGGCAAGGACGAACTTTCAGGAGATTTCACCAACACCTCCCGCCAAGGCTTCTCCAATGCTTTGGATATTAGCGCTTACTCGCTGGTGCGGCTTTGTGCTGCGGCTAAACCGCTGATGGCGGAGGGCGGCAGCATTATCACGCTGACTTATTTGGGTGGCGTGCGGGTAGTTCCTAATTATAATGTCATGGGAATTGCTAAGGCAGCCTTGGAGATGAATGTTCGCTATCTGGCGGCGGAACTCGGCCCGTTAAATATTCGGGTAAATGCGATTTCTTCGGGCCCGATTCGGACTCTGGCTTCCTCAGCAGTTGGTGGCATTCTGGACATGATCCACCACGTTGAGGAAGTGGCCCCGCTGCGGCGGACTGTGACTCAGCAGGAAGTGGGAAATGCTGCGGCTTTTCTGTGCAGCAATCTCTCTAGCGGGATTACAGGTCAAGTTTTGTATGTCGATGCTGGTTACGAAATCATGGGAATGTAACAGCTTTTAAACAGTTGACAGTTGTCAGTTGACAGTTGTCAGTTGACAGTTGACAGTTGACAGTTGTCAGCGAAGTTTTTAGATAGTTAACAGTTGACAGCAAAATTTGCCAACAGTCAACTGTCAATAACTGTCCGTTGTCTGCTACAAAAGTGCTAATCCCAAATTACTAATTATCAATAACTATGAATGACAAATTGGGAATTATGGAAATAATCGATCGCCCTCCAGTACCTCCTGCAAGTTCGGTTCAACCAGCCAGGGCGGCGTTGGTGAAACGCACGACATTGGAAACGGATGTCACCGCCAGCCTGAATCTCGACGGTGTGGGAACTTGCAAAGCGTCTACGGGGATTCCGTTTTTAGACCATATGTTGCAGCAGATTGCTTCTCACGGATTGATCGATTTGGACGTACAGGCGATCGGGGATTTGGCGATTGACGACCACCACACCAACGAAGATGTGGGAATTACCTTGGGCCAAGCGCTAGCAAAAGCTGTCGGAGATCGATCGGGCATTTCTCGCTTCGGCCACTTCATCGCCCCTCTCGATGAAGCATTAATTGAAGTAGTGCTAGATTTTTCGGGACGGCCTCACTTAAGTTACAGCTTGGAAATTCCCAACCAGCGAATCGGCACTTACGATACCGAGTTAGTGAGAGAGTTTTTTTCGGCGGTAGTGAACCACACTCAGATGACACTGCACGTCAGACAGTTGCAGGGCGGAAATTCTCATCACATTGTGGAAGCAGCGTTCAAAGCCTTTGCGCGGGCTTTGCGGATGGCGGTGGAAGTCGATCCTCGGCGCGCCAGTGGGATTCCGAGTTCTAAAGGGGTTTTGTAGTTTGGGGTTTGTAGTAGCGCTGCGGCGCTACTACGAATTATCCTCTCCTGCAAATCAAAACCGCTGGATCTAAAATATATCTGCGATGTAGTTAAAAACACCTTGACTTCCCTCGCCGTACTTGCCTATAAATTCATCAATTAGTCGATCGCTACACCTTTCTATAGCATCAGCTATAGAACTTTGTGCTAAAACTTGACTAGCAGATTGACGCAAAACTTCAAACAAATTTACAGTAAAATCAGTATCTTCACTGACAAAATCCCACAGTTCTCGACCGATCAAAGTGCTCATTTCAGAATTCGGCAGAAGTTGCTTCAGCAGACCAAAAGTTACAGTCTTATTAGTTCTCTTGCCGTAAGCTATACCAATATAAGCGCGATCGCCTGCATTAATTTTTTCCTGAATTTTGTCAGCCCAATATACTATCTGGTCTTTATCCATATCATTCGGGCCGCTTTTGACCTGTATCCAACAGCGATCGCCATCACTGGTAGTTTTGATTGCATCCCATCCTGACTTACCGGGCGGACTTTCTGCACTTTCAGAACAAGATATCAAGAGTTTTTCAATAAAAAACCCCATAGAAGTAACAATAGACCTAGTAGCCGCCATATAAACATTAAGTCTGACAACTTCTGCTGGAGTATCAAGATTTAACGCCCTAATTAAAAATGGGTTGGGATGAATTTTTTCTAAAGTCAGATTATCAACCATAGCTAGCTGCCGCCTTGTAAAGTCCCGACAGATACTAGCTAGAAAATTTTCAGCTATAGTAAGTTGCAACGAAAGCTTACCTGAAGATGTAAATGCTAAAATGCGTTCAATCTCATCGGGAGTAAATTTAAGAGCTCTTTTGCCAGAAATACTGCTGATACCGTTTCTAAGTGTTTCTGCTGTCAAACTAAGAAATTCTTCTAAATCTGCAAAGTGTCCAGCGAAAGATTGAGACTTTCTGGCAGGTAATCCCACTTCTTTTTCTAAGACAAACGTTAACAATTCATGAAGTTGATCTGACACTTTTATATATCCTAAAGTTAAATTCAAGTTTTAGTTATGCGAACAAAGAAAGTTGCTCAAATATTTCTCGCCCTTGTACTCGATCGCCTTTAACGATCTGGAAAAGATATTCACCGATCGCCTTTCCCAATAATACAGGAACCGCATTCCCAATCTGCCGATATTTAGAAGCTGTTGAACCATAAAAAACCCAGTCATCGGGAAATGTCTGAATTCGCGCGCACTCTCTGACGCTCAAAGGACGCAATTCATCAGGGTGGCACATATCTGTAGCCTTTTGATGGGGGCTTGTTGTGACAGTAGGTGAAGGTTTCTCCCACGCTAAGCGTCGATAAAAACCAACTTTACCGCCTTCCGATTTATATGCCCCTCCCATTGCTGCTGCTTTTAATTCGCTGGGTAAATCCTTCCAGTTTTGACCAGCGGTTAACAAACGCAAATACTTGAGACGATTTTCTGAGTAAGGGACAAATTCTGGCTGAGGGTCAACTAAATCTTTTAATCCTTCTCTAAGTGTCAGCCATTTGGGTTTTTTACCAGTACCTTTTTGACTGTGAGTTGGCAGGGGCAAAGTAACTGAATCATTACTTTTATAACCAATAAAAATGACTCTCTCTCTACATTGAGGAACGCCATAATCAGCAGTATTTAGCAAATCATACACAACTTCATAACCAATTCGTTTCATCTCTGCCAAAATCACTTGTAAAGCTGAACCTGGCATCTCATCAGGTTCTAATTGCGGATAACCTAAACCTCTCTGATCATGAGATCGATGTCGAATAGGAGATGACAGCAACCCCTTAACATTTTCCATGATAAAAAAGCGTGGTTTGATTTCGTCAACAATGCGTATGAACTCCATAAATAAGCTACCGCGCGGATCGCCAACAGACCCGCGTTTTCCGGCTGTGCTGAAGGGTTGGCACGGGGGGCCGCCAGTTACTAAATCTACTTCATTAGAGCGCAGAGGTCTATTTAAACCTAAGATTTTACCCGCTTCTTGCAATAGGGTTTTGGCGTTAACTTGGCAAATATCTCTCGGTACAGCACATAGGGATAAGTGAGGACGATTTATAGAGATAGTTTTGGTAGCATCAGGTTCTATTTCTACTAAACTTACTGTTTGAAAGCCTGCTTTTTCGAGTCCTAAATCTAAACCGTAGGCTCCAGCAAAGAGGCTAATAGTTATTGGTTTGTTGTCAATCAAAGATTTTAGCCTCAAAATCAGGTATTGCTGGTATGAAAATTGTACTCTACTAAACTCTCAAATTGGAAGATTTATCTCAATCTATCCAAACTTCGTCAAGAAACGGAAAGCATCCAGTACGTGACTCGCACAAACGTAGGGCGAAGTATTGTAAAATCCTTGCCAAGTCGCCGCCTTATCTTCGTCGTACTTATCCGCTCTTTCCGGGTATTTTCCTTGCCAGTTCAAGCACACCGCGTGACCGATTCACTTGTTACTTCATATTCAGTATTCTCTAAATTAGGAAATCTCAAGAGTTTGCTATATTCCAGCCTACCATTCATAACCGTGTTCTTTTCCCCATTGTATCCACGCTTGAGCCATTTGTTTCATTCGACCGCGCTGCTCTGGCTTTACCGGATTATCACCAGTAATTGCCCTCAACGCCCAAAACCAATGATCGGGTTTTTGTTCGAGATCGCGAAAAATTAACGGTACAACAGGCTGTCCCATGCCAATAATTCTTTGATAAGCTGGGTGCATTGACTTTTGTGTAACTAATGACAGCATCCTTGTCTGGCCACGCCATTCTTCTGCAAAGCTATAAAACTCCGCTTCGAGTTCTACCTGACTTTTAATCGGGTATTTATAGGTTGTGATGCGATCCGGTAGTTTCATGTCAAGCCGTGGCTACTTCATAAATCTATATTACCTTACCTTCCCAAAGTATTCAGCCAATTAGCTAAAGAATAAACAATTCGATTTGAGTAAGGTACGTCAGATTGGAAAACCTCGACAATCGTTATAGAATTTGATCTGACGCACCCTACTATTTGATTTGAGTGTGACACGCTTGGTTTATTTTTGTCTATCCAAACTTCGTCAAGAAACGGAAAGCATCCAGTACGTGACTCGCGCAAACGTAGGGCGAAGTATTGTAAAAACCTTGCCACGCCGCCGCCTTATCTTCATCGTACCTGTCCGCTCTTTCCGAGTGTCTTCCCAGCCAATTAAGCCGCACCGCGTGACCCACTAATACATCTAAAACAATGTATTCTTCTACTTTCAATTCTGGGTTGCGCTGGGCGATCGCCGCCAACTCCATCAGCGCCTCAATATTGACTTGTCGGTATTCCGGCGCTACAATTTTGTTTAGCAAATGCTCGATTTGGAGCGCGAAATTCTTTTCGCCTGGGGTCATTTCCGCTAAAATAATATCGCTATCTAAGCGATTTCGACGCTCTAATTTATCGCCAATAATCAAGCCTTTGCAGTGCCGCAGCAATCCCCAAACACTCGGATAAAAATCCTTCGGTACGCGGTTGACTGCACCTTCCATTTGCCGCTTGCGCCGCCATCCACCCGCAGGCATTTTGGGTTCCTCAAACACGGGCGCGACTACCCATTCAATATCTTTTTCCGGCTGTTTGACACGCAGTGATTCTTGCTGTTTGAGGATTTGATTCATTTCCTCATATTCTGCCAATACTTGGCGCAGGCGATTTTTAATTTCAAAGGGACTTAGCTGCATTAAATATTCGTAAGCTTCATTTTGCGTAACTCGCAATTCACGGGCTAATTCGCTAGTTAACAGCAAAATAAAGTAACTCACTCTCAGAGTTAGCAACCCTTTAAATAACTGCGGTTCCGCTTTAATTAGCAAACCTAAGTAAATCAGAATTTCTTGAGTGAGAACTCTATCGCGAACGTCTTCTCCACAGAATTCGCGAATTTTGTCCATGATTTCCGTGTAAGAACCAGGCCGCGAAATCAGCGAATCTTCGCTGTAGGCTTTCCCGACAGCAATCTGTTTTTGCTTCACCAAAATGTCTGTTACCGCATCCGACAAGCTAATATCAACTTTGTCCAGCAATCCAGCAGCGTGACGGACAACGGCCCATTGAATTTTTGATTGCGAACTTTCTCCAGCTTTCGTATAAACTTCGTTGAGTAAATCCACAACTTCAACAGTTGCTTCCGCACCACCAAATCCTGTATCAAAGTTTAATCCTTTGAGGCGAATCAGCGTATGCAGCAACTCAATTTGTTCGTACAAATTCTCTGAGTTTCGCAGGCTGGTGAGCAATAATTGAGGATTAGTCTCACACTCTAATTTAAATTCTTGGGTGTGACCCAATGGCCAAGTTTTTTCGGGATTATAACTCAGGTATGTGGGGGTTTCTACTGCACCCGTCACTGGAGATTCAGTGAATTCAAAATATTGCATGAAATCTATTCTCTCTGTGCCAGCGGTCAGCATTAACTGGTTGAGATTTCCGAGTTTAACAGGCGTATTTCCTGAGTTTCCGTCGCGGAGTTGCTTCATCAATTCCAGCAGTGCTTCGCGGCCGGTTTCGAGCATCGCGTGAGTCAGCATCAGCGTTACCGTGGGTCGTCCCAACTGATACCAGTGGCGGTGAATGTGAGCTATTTCGCTTTGAATTTTAGATACTAGAAAATGGTAGTCTAGAGTTAGGTAAAATTCTTCTCTGTCCAAGAATGAGGGAAGAAATACGATCGCCTCTCCGCGAATTTTGAACACCCGGGAAGTCGTCAAACTCCGCAAACGGCGCACGGGGCGGCCTGTTAAGCCTAGTGAATCGTTGCGTCCAATCTCCGCGTAAATAGCGGATAATTCTTTGGCTTGGCGGACTTGAATTGGTTCTACCTGTTTTGGAGTTTGCGCTGCAATACCGTTGGTGGCTAATTCTGCTTGCAAATCTTTGTCTTCAGCTAACAGGGCAATTTGCACTAAAGGTTCTCTGTGCCCACCCACTGACAGGTGTCTTCCCAAGGGGTCAATATCGCCAACTGCGATTAACCCTTCGTTGAGTAATTGACCGAGAAAATACAAACTTTGCGCCCAAACTAGGGGAATATTTTCATTGGGTAGGCGCTGCTGGCTGCGGGGATTTAATTTTTCTGCTTCTATATTTTGGGCGGGGATGTAGTACAATTCTGGTAGAAGTGGCAAACCAGCGCGATCGACTGTTAGAGATTCCAAACGCTGCTGGTACTCTTCGACTTGGGCTTGATTTCCCTCAAATATGCCGTCCAAGAACAAATAAGTGAAAAATAGCGGCCACTCGCATTCTATATGCTCGAACTGCTTTAATTCTGTCGGTTCGTAATGCAGGCGATCGGCATCTTCCAAAACTGTTTGGTGTCCGTCCCGCAGAAACCTTTTGCAGCCGTACTTTCCCTGCAATTTGTCGATTATTTTATTGCGAGTCCGTTCTACTAATTCTTTATCTTCCACAGCAAAAGCGGGAAAACTAATTACACTTAATAAAGCGGCATCTACTTCTTTGGAACTAGATTCGCGAGGCAAAAGCGATTCTAAAGTGATGCGACTTCTGGCAATTTCATCTGGTAAAACGTGAATTACAGAGGCTTGAGAACCGTTAACTCCGAACAAATCTAATCCATTCATTGCTTCCAGCGCTGCTTTTGCCATGCCAACGGAACTGGCATTCAATTCGGCATTGCCACGATTAATTTTATGGCCTCTTTCCCAAATTCCATAATCGGGTGTGCGATAGGCTCTACCAATATAATAAACTAAATTTTGGACGAAATTGACTTCATCTATTGTAAAAATTATGTGCAGCCCAGAAGCCGTCATTTGAGCAAGAATTAACAAGAATATAGATGTAGCATCTAACTGCAAGTGTCCCCACTGGTCATCGCCGACAACAATACTGCCAGTTTGAGTATTGTATTTAGCGTGCAAGGCATCTAGCGGCAACTGAGTATTTTTAAAGCTTTCTACTTTGCTTGATTGCTGCATCATCGCAAACAGCAAACCGCGCATCAGTTTGACTGTGCTGTGTTCGAGTTCAAATGTTCTACCGCGATCGCCATCAATTTTGCGGTAGGCTAAACCCAAGCCCCAAACTGCCAGAATGCTATACACGTTATCGCGCACCCAGGCATCGGTGTAGTCGCCGTGTGCAGTAACAGCAGTACTCGCCGGCAGCAAACCAGTAATTGGGTTCTGGCGCTTGAGGATGACGTTTTTGATTTGCTGGTAGTAATAATCTAACCTGGTTTGCCGCTGGGTTGTTGCGATCGCCATTTCGTGTTCCTTTTTTTCCTGATGCGAGCCGAATTGCGGTGAATAGACTTTTAAATATATCAGAAATTATATCACTTCTCAAGTTTTTCAAACATAACAAGGTGATTGTCATGTCTAGCCGCAACAACAATAACAACAACGTTCCTTTCGTGAAAATCGTTTACTCTACAGTCAAAATTAATGGTAAAATTGAGCTGGTACCGATGGAATGGTACGCTGACGGCTCTGTCAAGAAAATTGAACGCTAACGGGCGATTCCCTACGGGATAGCTTCGCTCGCGCGCAATTTCGACTAAAACTCTAAGTCAGTGACGTACTGCGTCTCGTACAAAACCCGGTTTATCGGCCACGGAATGATGACTTAACAGACTTTTGGTGGCAAAAATCGGGTTTTTGGCGTTCCAGACTTGTGTAGGGGCGATCGCCAAACTAAGCTAATTTAAATAACTAGGTGTGTAGGAATCTCAAAGTAAAGAAATATGGATCGATCGCGCCCGCAATTTTCCGTACTGGGACTACCAGTTCACATATTAGACGATTATGCAGGCTGGCTGATAGAGCGCCTGTATCAAGGATTAGGCAGTCACGTCGTGACGCTGAATGCTGAAATGGCAATGCAAGCCGAGCAAAACCCAGCTTTAGCCGATGTAATTCGCTCTGCCGAACTCGTAATACCCGACGGTTCGGGAGTAGTGCTGTATTTGCGAATGCGCGGCAAACCGGCCCAGCGCTATCCAGGGATTGAACTAGCAGAATCGCTGCTACAACAGGCCGGAAAATTGCCGAACTCCGAACCGATATTTTTCTTTGGAGGTGCGCCCGGAGTGACCGCGAAGGCGGCAGAAACTTGGCAGCAAAAAGTTGATCAATTGTCGATTTCTGCTCAACACGGCTATCTTTCGGGTGATGAAGAAACAGAATTCTGTGAAAACCTTAAAAAGATGCAGCCAAAAATCATTTTTGTCGGCTTGGGAGTGCCTCGTCAAGAGTTTTGGATTGCTAAAAACCGACACCTTTGTCCGAAGTCAATTTGGGTGGGAGTTGGCGGCAGTTTCGATATTTGGGCGGGAACAAAAGACCGCGCGCCGGCTTGGTTTTGCGACAATCATTTAGAATGGTTGTACCGGCTTTATCAAGAACCTTGGCGCTGGCGCAGGATGTTGGCTTTGCCACAATTTGCATTGAAAGCTTTGGCGGATTTTCGACCTTAAAAGTTCCCAGTCGGGGCGGGTTTACGGGTGTTATGGCTGATATTGCCGATCGCGCGTTAACCAGTCTCTACAATAATTATGGTTAATTTATCTGACCCGATCCACCATATTCCCCACCTAGAGCTGGTAAACTTAATCTACTAAGTAGATCGGCACGAAAAAACAATAATATCTTGTAGGCGCGATCGCGAGCCAATATCTATAAAAGCCCGCAGCAAAGCCTTGTCCTCTTCACTAGATATTCTTGGGGCCCAAAGGGAGTAATAGCGAATCACCTTTAGTCAAAGTCCCATTTATGAGTAGTTCCCCAAGAAAGAAAAAAACCATCTTGTTTTTGGCAGCTAACCCCAAAAACTCCACGCCCCTGCGCTTAGGTAAAGAGGTTCAAGAAATTGCCGATGGGTTGCAACGTTCTAAAAAGCGTGACAAATTTCAACTTGAGCAACAGTGGGCGGTGACACCCAGAGAAATGCAACGAGCAGTCTTAGATTTTAATCCAGAAATTGTCCATTTTTCCGGACATGGGGCAGGAGAAGGCGGGTTAGCCCTTGAAGATGACACAGGACAAATTAAGCTGGTGAATGCAAAAGCATTAGCCGGCCTCTTTAAACTGTTTCAGGATCAAGTAGAGTGTGTGGTACTAAACGCTTGTTATTCAGAAGTGCAAGCCAAAGCCATCGCTGCCCATATTCCTTATGTGATTGGCATGAACCAAGCCGTCGGTGATAATGCTGCCAGAGAATTTGCAGTAGGATTTTATGACGCATTGGGTGCCGGTAGAACTGTCGAATTCGCCTATGAATGGGGTTGTACCAGTATTAGTATGGCCGGCATTCCTGAAGAACTGACGCCGGTATTGAGGACAAAGCCTGATTCTCCTGTAGAGACAACAGTGGAAGGGAGAGAGGGTTTAGATGCAGCAGCGAGCGAGAATGTTGAAGATCCACCTGTTGCGGTTGAAAATACCCGATCCATCACCTCACGGGCCATTTCAATTTCCAACTTAGATAACCCAGAAGGTTCTGTTAGCTTAGATTGTCAGCTATATATCGATCGTCCTCCCATCGAATCCGACTGCTACCAAACCATTCTCAAACCAGGAGCTTTGATCCGAGTAAAAGCACCTCGTCAAATGGGAAAAACCTCTTTATTACAGCGCATTCTGCACCAGGCAAGGGAACAAGGACATCAAACTGCGTATTTAAATTTTCAATCGGCTGATGCAAGTTTTCTTACCAACCTTGAGGAGTTGTTGCAGTGGTTTTGCGGCGACATCACCAATGAATTAAACTTAGAAGATCGAGTGGCAGACTACTGGAAACAAGGCATGGGTAGCAAACAAAAATGCGGCAACTATTTTCAGCGCTACCTGTTAACAACAATTACCTCCCCCTTAACTTTAGGATTAGATGAAGTAGATCAAGTGTTTCAACATCCCGAAGTTGCCCAAGAATTCTTTGGATTGCTGCGGGCGTGGCATGAAAAAGGGAAAAACGAACAAGCTTGGAAAAAACTGCGTTTAGTTATTTCCCATTCCAAAGAAGTTTATATTCCCCTCAATATCAACCAATCGCCGTTTAATGTGGGTTTACCCATTGAGTTGCCCGAATTCAATCATCAACAAATTAATGAATTAGTACAAAAACATCAACTGAAGTGGTCTGCCCGTGAAATTGAACAACTGATAGGAATGGTGGACGGACATCCTTACCTGTTAAGAAAAGCCCTCTATGAAATTGCTCGCGGTTCTTTGAACCTTGAACAATTTTTACAGATTTCGCCTACAGAAGAAGGAATTTATGGCGATCATTTACGTCGCCATTTATTTAACCTAACAGCCGATCCTAATTTGGAAGCAGCAATGAAACAAGTAATTGCTAGTTCCAATCCGGTACGATTAGAAGCAAATCTAGCGTTTAAACTTCGCAGTCTGGGTTTGGTGAACCTGCGGGGTAATGATGTAATTCCTCTGTGCAATCTCTACCGCCTTTATTTTAAAGATCGATTGGGAGTTCATTAATGAATGACAAACCTGATTTACATTACGAATATCAAGTAGGTGGTAGCCTACCTGTAGATGCACCAACCTATGTTAGGAGACAAGCTGACCGAGATTTTTATGACGGATTAAAAGCCGGAGAATTTTGTTACGTTCTCAACTCGCGACAGATGGGTAAATCTAGCTTGCGGGTGCAAACAATGGCTAGATTGCAGCAAGAGGGATTTGCCTGTGCTGCCGTTGATATTACAGCAATTGGTACTGCAAATATTACTCCTAAAGAGTGGTATTTTGGAATTATTGACTCACTGGTAAATAGTTTTGAGCTTTACAATCATTTTGATTCTTATGATTGGTGGACAAGTAACGAATTGATGTCTCCAGTTCAACGTTTCAGCAAGTTTATCGGAGAAGTATTGCTGGAATTAATCGATAAATCTATCGTGATATTTATTGATGAAATTGATAGTGTATTGGCTCTGCCATTTAATATTGATGATTTTTTTGCAGTGATTCGTGATTGTTTTAACCAGCGTGCAGACAAGCCAGAATATAACCGCCTAACCTTTGCTTTGATTGGAGTAGCAACACCTTCCGATCTAATTAGTAATCACCTTCGCACTCCGTTTAATATCGGGCGGGCAATTGAGTTAACGGGTTTTCAATTAGCAGAAGCACAACCTTTGGCACTTGGGTTAGAAACTCAAACAGAAAATTCTCAAGCTTTGCTGGAAGCAGTATTATCTTGGACTGGCGGACAGCCATTTTTAACGCAGAAACTTTGTAAATTAATCAAAAATTATCTGAATTCGACTTCGATTGTCCCCTCCGCTGATTGGGTAGCAAATTTAGTACAAGAAAAAATAATTGAAAATTGGGAAGGACAGGATCAACCGGAGCATTTGAAGACGATTAGAGACCGTATTTTGCATAGTGACCAACGTGCCAGTCGGTTGCTGGGACTATATCAGCAAATTCTGCAACATGATGAGATTACATCTGATGATAGTCCCGAACAAATGGAACTGCGCTTAACAGGTTTGGTAGTGAAGCAATCTGGTAAACTTAAAGTTTATAACCGACTTTATCAATCTGTTTTTAACCTGGATTGGGTGGAAAGACAGTTGGCGAATCTCCGTCCTTATAGCGAAAGTTTTAAAGCTTGGGAAGATTCCGTTTGTCAAGATGAATCGCGATTGTTGCGAGGTCAGGCTTTGCAAGATGCTCAAACTTGGGCGGCAGGAAAAAGTTTGAGCGTGCAAGATTATCGGTTTTTGGATGCTAGTCGCGACTTAGAAAAGCGGGAATTTGAACGAAATTTGGCAGCAGAGAAAGAAGCTAATCAAATTTTAAGTGCGGCGAGGCAGAAAGCAGAATTGGCGTTAGAGGATGAACGGTTAGCCAAACAACAAGCATTAAAGATTAGGACTCTGACTTTGGTTTTTGCGGCGGTAGTTGCAATTGGGACAAGTTTGTTTGCTACTTACCAAATTGAAAAAGCCAACAATTTAGGAAACGCAAAGATAAGTAGTGCCTCTGTCGATCAATTGCTTGTGTCTAATCAAGAATTGAAGGCATTACTCGAAGCATTAAGAGCAGGACAAGCACTCAAACAAATAGATAAGTCAGCTAGGAATCAAAAAGATACCCAAGCACAAGTCATGACTGCTCTGGGAAATGTAATGAATAATGCAAGAGAATACAATAATTTATTAGGGCATCAAAATTGGGTTACTAGTGTCAGATGGAGTCCTGATGGTCAAATTCTTGCTTCTGGTAGTGCTGATTCCACAATAATACTCTGGAGTCGCGATGGGCAGAAAATTGCTACGTTGAAAGAACACTCGAAGGATGTTAATAGCGTCAGCTGGAATCCTGATGGTCAAACTCTTGCTTCTGGTAGTGGCGACAAAACAATCAAACTCTGGAGTCGTGATGGCAAGCTTCTGAAAAATCTCACTGAACACAGAGGATATATCAATGGTGTAAGCTGGAGTCCCGATGGCAAAGCTCTTGCTTCTGCCAGTCAGGACAAGACAATCAAACTCTGGAGTCGCGATGGCAAACTTCTAAAAACCTTGGAAGGACATAAAGATTCAGTCATCGCTGTAAGTTGGAGTCCTGACAATCAAACTCTTGCTTCTGCTGGTAAAGACAATAAAGTGAAACTTTGGAGTCGTGATGGCAAACTTTTGCAAACTCTGGAAGATCATAAACAGCTTGTTAGGAGTGTTAGTTGGAGTCCCGATGGTCAAACTCTTGCTTCTAGTAGTCAGGACAAAACAATCAAACTCTGGAGTCGGGATGGCAAGCTAAATAAAACTTTGAAAGGAGAAAGCTCAGTTAGCAGTGTGAGTTGGAATCCGAATGGCAAAACGATCGCTTCTGCTGATGGTGATAGAACGATCAAAATCTGGAGCCGTGATGGTAAGCTACTGCAAACCCTAAGAGGTCACAATAGCCCAATCAAAAGTATAAGTTGGAATCCCGATGGTAAAATCCTTGCTTCTGGTAGCCAGGATACTACCATCAAATTTTGGAGTCCTTTTAATCAGTCACGGCAACTTCTAGGTGAACATCCGAACTCAGTTTATTTTGTGAGTTGGAGCCGTGATGGTCAAACTCTTGCTTCTACCAGTCGCGATCGTACAATCAAGCTTTGGAGTCGTGATGGCAAGCTTTTGCAAACTTTGAAAGCTCATCAAGCAGGCGCTTTAGATATGAGTTGGAGTCCTGGTGGTCAAATCATTGCTTCTCCTTGTAAAGACAACACAGTGAAACTTTTGAGTCGTAATGATAAGCTGCTGCAAACGTTGAAAGGACATCAGGCTCAAGTCAATACTGTAAGTTGGAGTCCTAATGGTCAAATCATTGCCTCTGGCAGTAAAGATAAAACAATCAGGCTTTGGAGTCGCAATGGCAAACTAGAGAAAACTTTGGTTGGTCATCAAAATTCAATCCAGAGTGTCAGTTGGAGTCCTAATAGTCAAATCCTTGCTTCTGGTGGAGAAGACAATACAATCAAACTCTGGAATCGTGATGGTAAACTTCTGAAAACTTTGGAAAATCATCAAGCGCGTGTTTGGAGTGTAAGTTGGAGTCCTGATGGTCAAATCCTTGCTTCTGCCAGTCATGACAGTACAATCAAACTTTGGAACCGAGATGGTAAGTTACTGCAAACTTTAACTGGACATAAGGGTGGAGTTAGGAGTTTGAGTTGGAGTCCTAATGGTCAAACCCTTGCTTCTGGAAGTATTGATAATACAATTAAGCTTTGGAGTCGGGATGGCAAGTTACTGCAAACTTTAAGTGGACATAAAGGTTGGGTCACTGGTATTAGTTGGCATCCAGATGGTCAAACCCTTGCTTCTGGCAGTGGTGATAATAAGATATTTTTCTGGAAGTTGTATTTGGATTTAGATAGCCAGATGAAAGAAGTCTGTAATAGAATTGGTGATTATCTCAAAACTAATCCCTACGTGACGGAAGAGGATAAACGGATCTGTGACGATTACCTACCTAAAAAGTAGAATTTTTCTTACCAATGAATCTAAACCAAAGCGGCGGTAATTTTAGCACCTGTTTTGGTATCTAGTTTAGGATTAGCTCAACTCGCGTAAGTTCTGGAAAAAATAGATTCGTTAAACCTTTCTTCCTTTCTCAATTAAACCACACTCTTTTTAATCACCACTTCCACCTTTTCCGTTGTCCATTCATTACTCGCATCAGTCACAACCTCCGCCTTTCGCCCGCCTAAATCTTGGTCTAACGCTGGCAATTCCCACAAGTGATAATTCGTTGCATCCACAGTCGCAAATACTTTTATTACATTTAATGCCTCCTCATAATTTTGTGGCAATGATAGGTTTTTGAGCTTGTCTTTTATTCTTTGTCCGGGTTTTAGAACTTCATAATTCGCACCCTTGGGATAGATTTGTGAAATACTAAAATCTGCATCAAAGATCAAGGCAGTGATATTTAATGTTCGATTGGTAGATTCATTTTGAATTAGTAATCTGACATCTTCTGCACCCTCTTCTAATACAGGAACCTTACCATCAGCATTCAAAACTACAACTTGCCGTTTGACTGATTTAACCAATTCAACCTTAAGTTTGCCATTTAAGGGAGAAAAAGCATCTTCATTATCCAACTCCAAACGATTTTGATATATGGTAATATGGATTAAGCGATTAATTAGCTTTTTAGCTGCTTCAGGTGCATCAACTTTGATCGGAAAAAGAACATTTTTGATAGGTTCTTTATTAGCATCTAAAATCAAATATTCTCCTTGAGAATTCACGGAAACAAAATAATTCACCTTCTCATCTTTTTCGGTTTCTGGACAGAATTCTATCCAGCTATGATTTTCAACTTCCTGTTTTTGAGTTTCGAGTATACCAGGAAGTGATGACACATCTACACCAGGAATTTGCGGTAACGGGTCAGGCAGAAGAACGCGAACTTTGCGAATTTGTTCCAACGGTGGCCCTACATAGACAGCAGGTGAACCTATTTCAATTATTCCTTCTCTTAATTTAGGATGGAGTTCTCGGGTTCTAAATTCGTTGTGTAGCATCGTTACTTCTGCCCAACAGTCGGATGCTCCCACTTCTACAACTTTAACCGTAGCAATGCGATTATCGCTGTCCTCAAAATTCCGCGTCCCGAATCGAAAAATATCGAATTCTGCCCCTTTTTTAATGCCGCTAGCTTCACCCATTTGCAATTGGACTCGGTTTTTGGTAATATCTACTTTCATCACCGGAGCGTTACGGCTAGCAACGACAGATTGACCGCCCAAAAAAGTGCGATTTGTCTCGCCTATTAACATCGGTGTTTGTCGGTCAAAGTCATTGTGAACTAGATTAGAAATTTGACTGAACAAATGTTCTACAGAAATCTCTGTCCCGTATGCTCGCAAAGCTTTTAGTAAATAATAAGTTAAAGCGCCGTTGCGTTCCGTCCCTTCAAAAACCTTTTCATAAGCAAATTCCTGATCCCGACAAGCTGCTATTAAGGTATAACCTTTCGGTTCGGGTAACAAACCATTGACAACGGTAATATTGCGGCTATTTTCTGTTGAAGTTTGCCAATTTTGTGCTAATTCCTGAAGAGGTGCGACTAAACTATCTGTAGGTCGAAGAGTCATATCAATAAAACCTTCACCGCGAATCCGGTCATCTCCGCTCATTTCTCTAGTTGCGCCACCGGAATGACAGCTATCGAGTACGAGGGTTACAACTAACTCTTTTGCCACCATTTCTTCCAGGAGTTTGGCAAATTCCAAATCGCGCAAATAGCGTGAGTTTGGTTGACCGATATCGCAGGGAACTAAGGCTTCATCTAAACCCATAGAACCCTTGAGGCTTTCAAAAATTGTTTTCGCCCGTCCGCCGTGACCGGAGTAGTGAATATATACTCGGTCTTGAGGTTGGGCTTTGGCGGTTAGTTCTTTGAATTTGGTGACGATATTTTCATAAGTAGGTAAGAGTTCAGGGGGTTCTTGGGGTTGGTTGGGATTGTCGGAAGCAGTCGCGGTGAGTTTAATAATTTGGTCGGGTGTGAGGTTGAAGGTGTCTTTTAAATAGGTTTCGACGTGGTTGATATCTGGAACGCATCCCCGCAAGTTTTTGTAGTAGTTACCTTCTGGTAAGCGATGGGGGAAGTAGAAATTGATGCCGATGAGGAGGGCGTAGAAGTTGGGGGTTTGGTTTGTCATGGTTGTTGCTGGGTAAGGGGTTTGGGAAAGTTTGATTTTTCTATGGGTTGAGACGGGTTTTTTATGCAGTTTTTGATATTGATTTGTAATTTTAAATAAATCGGCTGCCCAAAGCTTATTGACTTGCAGAAACACCATCGCACAGATGCCTATCATTGTTGCTGACATTGGGATTATTCTGCAAGTAGGGACGCACCCATTTACAACCGCGCTTGTGTAAATCTTCAAAATCGAAATTCCACAAAATTATTGTTTCGTCAAAGCTTGCAGAAGCTAATGTCTTGCCATCGGGACTAAAGGCGACGCTACTGACCGCACTGCTATGGCTAGTGAGGGTGGTAATGGCTTTTCCCGTTTCCAGGTTCCACAGTTTGATCGTGTTGTCTAAGCTAGCAGAAGCCAATGTCTTGCCATCGGGACTAAATGCGACGCTATAGACATAATTGCGATGCCCGGTGAGGGTAGCGTAGGCATCGCCCGCCTTTGGCATCACTTTTTGGCTTTGCAGGTTCCACAGTTTGATCGTGTTGTCCCAGCTTCCAGAAGCCAAAGTCTTGCCATCGGGACTAAATGCGACGCTACTTACCGAATTGCTATGCCCGGTGAGGGTTTTGATGGCTTGTCGGGTTTGCAGGTTCCACAGTTTGATCGTGTTGTCATCGCTTCCAGAAGCCAATGTCTTGCCATCGGGACTAAAGGCGACGCTTCTGACTTGATCGCTATGCCCGGTGAGGGTAGCGTAGGCATAGCCCGCCTTTGACATCGCTTTTTGACTTTGCAGGTTCCACAGTTTGATCGTGTTGTCAAAGCTAGCAGAAGCCAAAGTCTTGCCATCGGGACTAAAGGCGACGCTATAGACATAACTGCTATGCCCGGTGAGGGTAGCGATCGCTTTTCCGCTTTGCAGGTTCCACAGTTTGATCGTCCCGTCCCAGCTTGCAGAAGCTGAAGCTAAAGTCTGGTCATCGGGACTAAAGGCGACGCTACCGACCTCACTGCTATGCCCGGTGAGGGTTTTGATGGCTTGTCGGGTTTGCCGGTTCCACAGTTTGATCGTCTTGTCATCACTTGCAGAAGCCAAAGTCTGGCCATCGGAACTAAATGCAACGCTATAGACATAACTGCTATGACCTGTGAGGGTGGTGATGGCTTGTCGGGTTTCCAGGTTCCACAGTTTGATCGTGTTGTCAGCGCTAGCAGAAGCCAAAGTCTTGCCATCGGGACTAAAAGCGACGCTTCTGATCGAATTGGTATGCCCGATCAGGGTAGCGATCACTTTTTGGCTTTGCACGTTCCACAGTTTGATCGTGTGGTCATCGCTAGCAGAAGCTAAAGTCTTGCTATCGGGACTAAAGGCGACGCTATTGACCAAAAAACCGCTATGCCCGGTGAGGGTAGCGTAGGCATAGTCCGCCGTAGGCATCGCGTTTTGGCTTTGCAGGTTCCACAGTTTGATCGTCTTGTCATCGTTTGCAGAAGCCAATGTCTTGCCATCGGGACTAAATGCGACCTCTATGACCAAATAGCGCCCGGTGAGGGTTTTGATGGCTTGTCGGGTTTGCAGGTTCCACAGTTTGATCGTGTTGATCGTGTTGTCACGGCTTGCAGAAGCCAAAGTCTGGCCATTGGGACTAAATGCGACGCTAATGACCTCACTGCTATGCCCGGTGAGGGTAGCGTAGGCATAGCCCGCCGTAGGCATCACTTTTTGGCTTTGCAGGTTCCACAGTTTGATCGTCTTGTCCCCGCTTGCAGAAGCCAAAGTCTTGCCATCAGGACTAAAGGCGACGCTATTGACCAAACTGCTATGCCCGGTGAGGGTGGCGATCACTTTTTGGGTTTGCAGGTTCCACAGTTTGATTGTCCCGTCAACGCTTGCAGAAGCCAATGTCTTGCCATCGGGACTAAAGGCGACGCTAGTGACCCCATTGCTATGCCCTCGGAGGGTAGCGATCGCTTTTCCGGTTTCCCGGTTCCACAGTTTGATCGTGTTGTCATTGCTTGCAGAAGCCAATGTTTTGCTATCGGGACTAAAGGCGATGCTACTTACCGAATTGTTATCCTCTTCTAAACGTCGTTCTCTGACTTCGTAAACCGCTTGTCGTAAAGCCGCCTCCACCCACATCGGTGATCTACCTGTTACCCGTGCTGCCCGTAAAGCTTCCATCAGGGCATCGTATGTTTGCCCTTGGCTAAAAAGTGCCATTGAAGAACGACTGATAGCCTCACTGCGAGATATTTCTCCTTGCCACCACTGCAAAGCTGCAAAAATACCCAAACCAGAAACAACGATAAAAGCACCAGACACTCCAAAAGTAATAAATTGCCACCTACGTTTTTGTTTCCGAGCGCTAACTTGAATAAAGTCTCGCTCCTCCTGCGTCATTTCATTTGCACGTTTTTGCAACCAATCTCCTGCCACCGTCAACGACGCACCCCGCAACAATCCTCCAGAATCATGATTGTTATTTTTCCACTCCCGCAGGGCTACCTTCAGCCGTTCTTGCCAAGTCCGAAACTGACGATTCGCATTAATCCACTCGCGCAGCGTTCCCCATTCTCGAATCAGCGCTTCATGCACCACCTCTACCGTATCTTCCGGTTCTTGCCGTCCCGTCACTACCAAACGCGCTTGATATCCAGCTAAATAACTGACCAAATTCCAGTTATCTTCCCCCACTTCCGCACGGGTAGCAACGCGCCTGGTATCTTCTGTTCCTTCTCCCGGACGCACTAATTGCACAAAAATTCGCTGTGCCTGCTTTTTCTCTATTTCATTCAGTTGTTGATAAACCTGTTCGGCATGATTGGCAATGGCTTTTTTCACACCGCCAATTTTTTCATAAGCCTGGTGAGTTAACTCTCGATTTATTTGCTTTTCCCACAAACGAGTTAGGGCAAATTCTAATAATGGTAAATTCCCCGGTTCTTCCCCCACATCATCAAGAATGCGTTGGGTTAATTGCGGTTCTAACTGTACTTCCAATTTTTGAGCCGGTAATTCAATAGCTGCCTGTAATTCCTCCCGCTTCATGGAACTGAGTAACTGCGGTGTATACTCTTGCAAAGGATCCCGAAACGGACGATAAGAAAGCACATAACCGTAAAAATCAGCCCGTAACGTCAAAACTAATGTAATATTTTCTTCGGCAATAGCTGTTAGCAACGCATCAGCAAAGCGTTCCTGTTCTTCCTTCACCTGACAAAGCGTGTACAGTTCCTCAAATTGATCGACAACTAATAACAACCGTTTACCTGAGTTGTTTGCCAAAATGCGAGACATCACCTGCTGCAAAGTGATTCTACCTTGTTGCATATCGCTTTCCAGCCCTAGTTTTTGAATTTCGCTAGCTGATGGTTCTAATTGCTGTACTAAGGCAAAAACTAACTTTTTAAACGGTTCGTTACCCGGACGGAAAATTTCAATTAACCAGTTTCCCTCTTTTCGCAATTGGGGAATTAATCCCGCAAATACCACAGAAGATTTCCCACTGCCACTTGGCCCGACTACCGCTACCAATGGTTGTTTGTGCGTTACTTCTACTAAATTATTGACAAATTTTTCCTGCCCAAAAAAGAAGTCTGCATCTTCTTCCCCAAAGGCAGATAATCCTTGGTAAGGATTGGGCGGAATCACATCTTCAACAGCATTTACACCCTGAGCAATCGGAGCATCAATTAAATTTTTTTTCTTGAAGACGGGAGTTTCCTGCTCTCGGAAACTCATCATCTGCGAGCAACCTAACTCGTAGGATTCTTCGACGGTATATCCGGCAGCGATCGCATCATAAAACCCTACAGCAAAGGCAAGGGCTGCTCGATCTCCCACGGCTCCATTCATGCCAATGACATAATTAACGTATGGGCTAATTGCCTCTGCCTGTACTTCGGAATAACAAGCATTGAGAATTACACACTCTACACCTTTCTGGGCAAATAATTTAAACATACTAGCGAGGGCGTTTGTCTGCACCAGCGCCATTTTTCCCGTATCATCTTCTAGGACAATTCCATCTTCTCCAGCACCATGCCCGCAAAAGTGGACAATGTTGGGTTGATAATCTAAAATTGCTCGGTAAAAGTCACGGGAACGCACGGCCCATTTTTGTTCTAATTTATACTGTTCTCGTTTATTTGCCCGTCGCAATCCTTCGTCAATTTCTCGGATCTCTTGCTCCAATCGCAGGGGAGCGGTATTGGTGGGATTGGCTGCCAGAATCAGAATTGTTTTGACTGGGGTGTTGTTAGTCATGGTTTCGGGAATTGCTCTGGTTTTCTGGAGCTTTTATTTCTGTTTGCTTGCTTGAGGAGATTTCTTTTACTTAAACGGATCGAGGTATTTATATTACTATACGGTTCAGGTTTAGTATACCAAGCTGGCAATAAAATTTTTGATGCGCGTTAAGTAACTTTACACTGTCACCGAATGTAAAGCTATCATAACCAGTGGGATTGATTTGGTTGAGTTATTCAACACATTTAACTGTGTTTGCTTTATTTCCGGTTCGATAGTAACTTTCTGCAGATTTAAATGTTACATACTTAGTAGCAGTTTGATGGGTCGATCGCACTTTTTTAAAGAATGGTTAAGATTGCTGATGTGTAGCTAGGCATTCGTTAAGCTATATTGACGGGTTTTTACTCATCAGCTTCGCAGGCAAAGGATAATCAGCAATATTCTAGTTAACCATAGTCGGGAGACAAGTAATCATGGCAGAAATTGAAGTTCTTGTAGAAAGTTTGTGGGAACTTGATGAGGATCAGCTAGCAGCACAAATTGGCGATCGCGCTCAAGCCATAGAGGATGATGTGGCTGGACGTGGAACAACAGGAATAGACCCAGCTTCCCTGGATTCGATTGATGTGAATGTTGGCGCTAGAGCATCGATCGATCTCAGGCTCCTAGAAACTGGCCAGCGGTTGTTCGATGGCGTAAACCCCTTAGTTTACGATCTGATGTGCAAACCGCTGGGAAACGATCCACAGACTCAGAAAATCCTCGATGAAGCGATCGGCCAGAATTACACTAAAGCTGCTGGGATGTTAGCTCCTGTTCTCATCTCTGGACTGGGACTTGCTCCTGCTATTGCTACTCTCGTCGCTACGTTGATTATCAAAAAGATTGCCAATTATAGCGCTACTGCAATTTGTGACAATTGGAAGCAAAACCTGCCCAAACCCACAAGCTGAGCTATAAACGGAACTTCCACCGAAGGCGGTGGAAGTTCTGTTAGAGGTTTGGTGAACTCGATCGCGCGCTAACACTTCAACCTATTTGTTCGCGGGTTTTGAGAGCGACAATTCCGTCGGGCTTCAAACCTTTTTTCTGCTGAAATTCCTTGACTGCTGTATCTGTTCCCGGCCCAAATTCACCGTCAGCGCCAACTACAACGCCAGCTTTGTTCAAAGCTTCCTGAAGCTTGATCACATCTGAGCCTTCCATTCTCGGCATCGCCAAGCGCAAGGTTCTGGGGTTGTCATCCCACGGCGCTTTAGCAAACCCTTGAGCAGGCGATTGATTAAGTGCATCCTCGGTTTGGGGGCCAAAGCCGCCATCCTCGCCAATCTGTGAATCAGGGTTGTTCAGATTCCAAAGCTGCTGAAATGCGAGTATTGAGTTACTGCGAAGATCGATCGTCCCGTCGCCTATGTAGTCGAAGTGAGGCGGATCGCCCGCTAAGGGCTCCCAGCCATATGGTATCAAATAAGATTCCCAGCCTCTGGCATCTTCAATGTCGATCGCTAGCCCTGTTTGGTGATTGCTGGTGCCTGGTGGCGCTACAGGATTAGAGTTGTTGAAGCGATCGTTATACAATAACATTTGCTGAGCGATCGTGCGGTAAGCAGAGTTCACCTCCATCGTTTGACCTCGATCTTGAATAGCTCTCTGAAGTGCCTCTTTTGCCGGGGTTTGTACGTAGGGAAAAGCTGCATCCAGCAAGTCTACATTAAGGTCATCAAAACTGACAAAGGCATCTGGCATCATCAGTTGCAGTTGATAAATCAACTGTTGAGATAAGCCATTGACCACCGCAGTCGAAGACATGGGGGCATCTTGGAGCAATCCCGGGAAACTGCCTCTAAGTTCCAACATATCCCGTTGGACAAATTCTTCACAGGCTTCGATAATTACAGGTTGATTAAATAGAATGTCGCTTGAGTTAGTCATGGTTTTATCCAATCTATTTGAATTTGGTCAGTCCTGGATTCATAAACTCTATCCGTCGGGGATGCACACCGCACCTTACCTCCACAGAGCTTGTGAAAATTACTTGATCGTGTAAGTCTAATTGGTTATACAATCGATTTTATAGTCCCAATTCTTGGCGTGTTTGGGCGCCGACAACACCATCCGCCGTTAGCCCTTTTTGCTGTTGAAACTGTCGCACAGCACGATCGGTGTCTTTACCAAAAACGCCATCTGCTGAAACATTTATTCCTGCCGCGATCAGGGCTTCTTGCACTTGACGCACCTCCTCACCTTCCATTATTGGCTCGGTAAGTGTGAGAACCCGAACTTCAGGCATTCCTAAAAACAGAGCTTGCTCGGCCAAGCGCCTGCGTGTCAGCCCTGGCCAGGGTTCACCATTGACTTTATTCCACACAGGAAACTGATTGGCTGCTCCTTGATAATCCCCGTTGTTCAATAGCTTCAGAAGAGTTGAACCTCCAAAACCTTCTGTTCCTGGGCCCACGTTGAAACAGAAGCAAACCAGTGCAGAAAACTGGTTGTCATCGATCTCAACTTCAACGGCATCCTCAACATAGGATTCAAACTTTTCTAAATCTTCCCTCAGCAATTCTTCTGCTTGCGTTTGGCTAATAGTCAGTTCTGGATAAACATCATCGCCCGTGTGTCCGTAACCAATTGTCCAAACTCCACCGCCATCATCATAAGCAGTGAGTTCACATCCTTCAAAGGTAGTGAGAAGCTTGAAACCTTCTTGATTGATATGCTTTGAACCTCTGGGTTCTACCACATCAGGAGGTTGTTCGTCTGGAGGATGAATATGATATGTTTTAGCCACACTGAAGCTTAAAGCATCAATTAATGCTTTTACTTCCCCATTAGTCTCCGTGACTTTAATAGCTAGGTCGTCTTTGATTTCGTATACGTGACCATCGCCGAAGAGTTCCAACGATCTTTTTGGCATTTTAGTTTTTCCTTTTTACAAGGTAGGTTCAGTGACAAGAGGCATCTTGAGTAGCCGAACGCAAAAGTTTTGCCTATTTTCAAAATGAGTTAAAAGAGTCTATTAATTAATGATTTCGATCAAAAGTCTTGGCTTGACTGGTAATTTGGTTATTATATAGGTCTGTTCCACAGTCATGTTCGCGATTTACGCAAACCTTTACAAAAATTCATTCACCTTGACAATCGGCTTACCCAATCTCTCTGATTCACTACGCGCAGTTTTGGCTCATATTCCCCAGATGTAACTCATCTTATTGCAATAGTCCCGACTGTTTTTGATTTGCAGTCTGAAACCCTGAATTTCCCGGAAAGTAACTCGATATGTAAAGCTATCATCAGAAGAGCGACTTTTCGTCAGCACTTACGAAAAGTGGTTTGACTCGCGAATTATAGCGGCTTCAGTCCTCGAATTTATGCGGACTGAAGTCCTCATTACGAACCTGTTTTACTGTTCTTGGCTAGACAATGTAAGGAGAATCGATCGCCTTTGCCCGATTAATCGCCACCAAAGTCTGGTAAATCAAAACCGAAATCTCAGCGCGGGTAATATCCCGCTGCGGCGAAAGCCAATCGCGGGAAGGATAATTAACCACAATCTTCAAAGCTGTTGCTGTGGCGATCGCACTTAAAGCATAATTAGGAATCTGAGAGCGATCGATGTAAACTTTCAAAGAATCAGGATTGCCGCCCTTGAGTTCCAAACCGTTAACCAAAGATACGATCGCCTCACTCTTAGTCAAATTCTGATTCGGGCCGAACTTCAACCCCGGAAACCCCGCCAAAAAGCCGCCCCGATTTGCCCGTTCGATCGCACTTCTCGCCCAAAAACTAGCAGAAACATCAATAAAATTTGTAGCCGGCGCCCTCGGAATCGGACTAAACGCACTCACCAACAGCGCCGCATATTGAGCGCGATTTAAACTGTCATCAGGCCTAAAAGAACCGTCAGGAAAACCGCTAATTATATTCGCCGCAGCCAAAGCTTCAATAAACTTCTGTGCCCAATGTCCAGAAATATCGCTGAACACCGCACCCCCGATATTCGGATTGCCGCCGCCCTTTCTCACCGCAGCTTGCACAGCTTTAAAAGCATTCACTTTCCCGTAACCAAACCAATCGCTGCGGCCGTTGTTAGGATCGTAATTTCCCATGCGATTGCCCAACTGGGGATCGGGATCGGGATCGACAATTTTCTCAGCAGTTTGTTCGAGAATTCCCCGCACTTCCCGCGCTGTCAAACGGGGGTTAGCCGAAAGTATCAACCCTGCAACCCCAGCGACTACTGGAGTGGCGCTGGAAGTACCGCCAAAAGTATTAGTATAGTCCCCCCAGTCGTAGCCCCGATCGCCCACTCGATCGGCAGTAAACACCCCCAAACCGGGCAAATACTGCGTCACCTCCGGCGGCGTGCCGATAAATCCGGTTTCTGGCAACCAAGTTCCCGGCGGCGCGTTGTTGCTGGGGGCGCAAACCGAGATGCTGGTGCCCCAATTGCTGTAAGCTGCTTTTTTGTTGAGGGAAGTGGAAGCGCTGACGGCAATTACGTCTGGGTGAACGGCAAATCCGTTTAGCCATCTAGTTTGACCGCCCACGACGTTGTTGGGCCAGCCTTTTTCGTTAATTGTGCCGTTGACTGGGCGGTTGGCATTCCCCGCAGCGAACAGAATAACGCAGCCTCTGCCGCCCCGCCCTTGGGTTGCTGCTTTGGTGATGACTGCACTCTGCCGCAGGGAAAGGGGATAGTAAACTGCCGCAGGCCCCCAACTGCAAGAAATGACGGCGGCCCCTTTTGCGATCGCCCAATTAAATATTTTTTCGACAGAATCGTCATCGAGAAAACCCGTGGTACGGATGGGCATCAGGGCGCAGCCGGGGGCGACGCCGACAATGCCTTTGCCGTTTTCTTCAGCAACGGCGACGCCGGCACAACTTGTGCCGTGGTTGTCTGAGTCGGCTACGGGCATCGGGGAAGTGTCGCCGTCTTTGAAATCGATGGGTGAGACGATTTTGCCTTGGCCTTGAAAATCTGGGTGGGTGATGTCAACTGCATCGTCGGCGATCGCAATTACGATCGATCGAACTCCGCGAGTCAGGTTCCAAGCTGGTTCTGCATAAATTTGAGCACCGCCGACAAGTTCGTTGCCGCCTTTGTTGTTTAGATACCACTGTTTGGGATAAAGCGGATCGCGGGGCGTGTAATGCTGCTGCGTCTCTACTACAATGTTGGGTTCAGCTACCAGAACTTCTGGATATCTTGTCAGGCGGTTGGCAATTTTGACCGGGTTTTCTGTTGCTTGTTTGGTGACTTCGCAGACGAAGGTGTTGGGAATTCCTTCTACTGGCCGGACTATTTTTAAAGCTGCTGCATTGGCGATCGCTTTTCGCGATTGTTCGTCTACTTGTTCGCCAAATTGAATGGTAATTTGGTCGGTTAAATAAAAGAATGTACTGGGATTGTTCGCGGGGCAATAGACGTGGCTGGCAAAAGCTACAGCATCGCTGGCGCGGGCTGCTTGCATTGCTGCTTCTAGGCGATCGGGTGTAACGAGATATTCTTCCAGATTGCTTTGGCCGACGCGACGGTTGAGTTTTGCCCCAGTTGTTGCAGTCCAATCATTTGAGGCTGATGCTGTTGATGAGGGGCGGACTGTAAAGCGGTTGGGAACTTTTGACAGCAGCAATTCATCGCCACCGCGCTGCAAAATCAGTGCCAGACTTTCATCTGGGACTCCAATTCCTTGATAATTTTGGAGAGTGTCGGAGGTGGGTTTGCTGGGTTGTACCATCAGAAATGTTCCTGTTTGATTTTGATGTAGTCTTACCGAAAAACTGGGTCTAAAGCCCCGTCCTTTTAGGACGGCTTTAATTAACTTTAGTTTTTGTTTGAGTTGTCTAGTCTCATTAATATATTTATTTTAAGTTTTTTTGTATTTTATTCCAAACTTTGTATTTTATTCAAAACCTGGTAAAATAAGACTTATGTCACAGGTAGAATAACCGCCGATACACATGAGACACCACGCTCAAACGACTGGTCGGAAAATAATAATGGCTAGTGGGTGGCGAAAACCACGAATAAACATAGCTAGGCTAACTAACGTAAGCTAAGATCAGAGACTAAACTTTTTCGAGATAAAACGTACTGTGGGACACACAGAAACAAGAGAAAAAATTCTCGAAAGCTTGGGGAGACAAACCCTCTGAGGTTATCTAAGTTAGGCTCGATACTTGGCTCTTTTGAGCGGATATCTGGTTTAAGTATTGCCGAAAGGATAGATGATTTTAAGGTCTGTCGCAGAACCAAGAATCCCTGCACCTTCAGGTCAGGGAGTGTCAATATATTCTCAAGAACAGGCAGGATGCCTGTTCCACAAAAACTGAATTTTCTTCTTGTGGGGAGTAGGGGTTGGGCTTCTAGCCCGCCCGTAAAAGGTTTATTAACAATGATTCAGCAAATCCCTCAAACTCACATCTTGCACCATTGTCAATAAGCCTTTTCTGAACAGGCAAGATGCCTGTTCCACAAAAGATAAATTTTCTTGTGGAACAGGCATCTTGCCTGTTAAGCGAGAATGGTGCAACATCTCAGTCAAATAAACACGCTAGGATTAACGTTGAAAAATTCTCCCAGCGCCTTAGCTTGGGCTTTGCTAATCGCCCGTTTCCCATTAACCACCTCAGAGACTACTCCTTTGGAACCAATCACGCCCACTAAATCGGCTTGTTTGAGTTCGCGAACTTCGATGAAATGCAATAGAACATCCCGGGGAGTCACTTCTGGAATTGGGTAATATTTTGATTCGTATTCTTCGATCAACAGCCCCCAGAGACTCAGTAAAGTTTCTTCTTCTAGAGTTAATTCTTCCTGGGACATTAGGGATTCGACTTCTGCGAGGGCAAGATCATTATCTTCTTCGTTCAGGATTGGCTTAGGCTGAGATTTAGCCAGCAGTTGACCGTAAGCTGTTTTTTCAATTGTGATATTCATGGTTCGTTCTACTGTTGAATTAGATCGGGACTTACCCATCAAAACCAAATAAACCGGGTTTTCCACCATTTTTAAAGCCTCAAAGCCAGTATTTAGGTAAAAAAACCCGGTTTCTGCGTCCAGGACTAGATTGCCGGGATCTGTCTAATCCCCCGCGATTTCCTGGTTCAATCCAAAATCTAAAATCCAAAATCTAAAATCCAAAATCGATCGCCCACCCTTTGACATTTGCACAAAATTGGTTTACACTTAGCCGGTTGCGATCGCCAATGGTAAGATCGGCTCAAGCTAAATATTTTTTTAAAGCGCACAGGCGCAAAGTAATTTCATGGTATACTCTGGAACTGTTTGTTGGCTTCGCTCCACTGCCCGGATTACGATCGGGGCGATCGCAGCTTTTACCCTGTTGCAACCGCTCCAAGTCCAAGCACAACAACCTTCTGCGCCAGAGAACCAACTGCAAGTCGAACCTGCCGACGACCCCACAGACCCCAACAATCTTCGCCCTCTGACGCAAGACAGCAGCTTGCTGAGCGTCCCAGGAGGCCAGCGTTTGATGACAGAAGCCAGCAGTGCTATTTCCAATCAGAATTACGCACTGGCTACTCAAAAACTCCAAGAATCCCGCCAAATTTTCAATCAACTGTCCAACTTCTATCAACAACTGGGTAGCAGTTTTGCCGGAATTGACATCCGCTTGGCCGAAAGCCACCGCACCAAAGCTGTAGAAACAGCCCAAATGCGCGACGAAGCTACCTACCGACTGGCGTTGGTACACCGGGCGCAAAATAAACCGGAACTGGCTGTGCCCCTGCTGATTCAGATTATTCGATCGCAGCAGCCAACTCGCGACTTGGGCAAGAAAGCTTACCAGCAGTTACTGGAATTGGGTTTTGTGGATGCGCCCTATCCCCGGCCTGCCAGCAGTCAACCGAGCTCATCGACAAAATAGTTCCACTAAAATCTAAATTACAGCCGTTTATCACAGAAACCAATGGTTACACCGTCTCAAGTAGCAGAAATGATTAAGGCAGGGTTGCCCGACGCTAAAATACAAGTTGACGATTTGACCGGCGGCGGTGACCACTACCAGGCGAGAGTCGTCTCTGCAGCCTTTGAAGGAAAAAGCCGAGTACAGCAGCACCAACTGGTCTACGGCGCTCTCAAACAGGCAATGGCTAGTGAAGCCATCCACGCTTTGGGCTTGGAAACGTTAACTCCTGCAGAATGGGAAGCGAAGAATCAAGTTGCTTAATTGTTGACTTGCAAGTGGGTATCACAAGTTTGTGCTGGTGTCAAGAGTTGCTTGAAATAGAACTGCTCCACTTACGCACAAAAACCCAAAAAATCCGGTTTTTTAACCGGAATCTATGGCTGTAACGAAAGATTGTCCTAAAAAACCCGGTTTCTGCGTCAGTCAACGTTTAAAAATTTTCAAACAATATTAGGAGCTACCATGACTACAGCAGCACATGAAAGAATTGACGAGTTGGTTAAGCAAAACAAAATCATGGTATTTATGAAGGGCAATAAGTTAATGCCCCAGTGCGGTTTCTCTAATACTGTGGTGCAAATTCTCAATACTTTGGGAGTGCCTTACGAAACTGTTGATGTTTTGGCAGACCAGGAAATTCGTCAAGGCGTTAAAGAGTATTCCCAATGGCCGACAATTCCCCAAGTCTATATCAACGGTGAGTTTATTGGTGGCTCGGATATTATGATCGAGATGTATCAAAAGGGCGAATTGCAAGAAGTTGTAGAAGTGGCTTTGGCTTCTTAAATTAGACAGAAAAAACATTTCCCCGACTTCTTAAAGAAGTTGGGGAAATAACAGCAATCGCGTTTTACTTTGAATTAAGTTGATTTACTTAATTATTCGTTCCCAGGCTTTGCCTGGTAACGCAATGCGGTCGGCTCGACCTCCAATTTTTAGGCTCCGAAAGCGAGGTCGAGCCTCTGGACATGGGTTCCCAGGCAGAGCCAGGGAACCCGTTAAAATTCCCAATTCCCAATTCCCAATTCCCAATTCCCAATTCCCAAATCATCAAGGGTTTATCAAACCGAATTTGCTATTTAATAGTAGTCTGATTCAGCCTGTGTCTGTGTCTGTGGCATTGCAAAATTGGATGGGTCGTGAATGTAACGCGCTGCTTCTTCCTCTAGTCTGTGAATCAGATAGGGCTCCAAACTGTTGGAATGCCGCAGGGCTGCTAAATAGCCGTCTAAGTAAAGCCGCAGGTCATCGAAGCGATAACCTCTATTCCACATTTCGACGAGGGCGTCGGTGAGTTTTTGGTAGTGCCGGATTGTTTGGGTGTCTTGTAGCATAGTGTGAGTTTGAAATCCTTTGTGGTTTGTATAATGACGGCGGGATTTAGGAATGACCTCGATTGATGCTGAGTGGCTCAGCTTGAGGCTATTTCTAAATAAAAGTTTTTACCCTGCTCAACAGGCTACCCTCCATAAAAAATTTCACTCGTTGCAATGCAGTTGCTCGACTTTTTGCGCGCACCTAGATAATTCGCTGTGCGTTTAATGGAGTCGGGATGTTGCTGAATTTTGCGGTCAAAGTGGGTGAGTGTTCCGGCTACCGAGCGAACGGTTGGAGGAATTCTAGTTTCACTTGCGCGATTTGTCAACCTCCTGGGAGTGGGGACTGGGTCAGGGGGATCGCTTTTAGCTGGCGGTTGGGGCATGGGGTCGATCGGCTTTACACTGTCTTATTTTCATTGTAAGCTCATCGCCAGAATGATTTAACCATTCTGCAGGCTGACCCTGCTAAATTAACCCAATCTTTAAAATTCCTGCCCTAGGTATGTCCGCTGCTTTAAATGCAGCTCATGCTTGAGTAGCGATGGTTACAAAAGCTTGACAAAAGCTCTGTTAACCTTGTAGCAATTAGTGATATGGGAAGCTCGCCTCTGTGGAATCTGCAAGTATTTCAATTGTTGAAGGGAATCCGCACCTGCGATCGCTCTTGGGCTGGCATCTACAGCAAGTCGGTCACTGGGTGCACCAGTCAGCGGATATCAGTCACGCTAGGGAAATATTTTTCAGCCGCCAGCCAACCCTAGTCATTCTGGATGCCCAATTGCCCGATGGGGACGGTTTGGAATTTTGCAACTGGCTGCAACAGCAGCAGCAGTCACTGATTTTGATGCTGTCGGCGCGGAATTCGGAATCGGATATTGTTGAAGGTTTGAAGGCGGGGGCAGACGATTACCTGACTAAACCCTTTGGGATGCAAGAGTTTATGGCCAGGGTGGAAGCTCTGATGCGCCGCAACCGCACGATGGTACCGCCGGCGACGCTGGAGTGCGGGCTGCTGAAAATTGATTTGGTGCAGCGCCGAGTGAGGTTGTACGAGGAACATATTGAGTTGACTCCCCAGGAATTTAGCCTTCTGTACGTGCTCGCTCAAGCTGGAGGAGTGCCGCTGTCGCGCTCGGATTTGCTGCGTCGGGCCTGGCCCGATGCTATTGATAACCCCCGGACGATCGACACTCACGTACTCTCTCTGCGTAAAAAAATCGAAATCGACCCGCGACAGCCGAGCCTGATTCAAACTGTACGGAATGTCGGCTACCGACTCAATCTGGAGTTGTTGAATAATGCCAATCAACCGCATTCCCCAGTGCCTAGGGCGGTGCTTTCTTAAACTACGATCGGGCTATAAGTCGGATTTTATTTGGGGAATTGATTGGCGATCGCATCTGTTTTCGCCGCCATAATAAAATCATTGCGATGCAGTCCAGAAATCGCGTGAGTCCACCAAGTAACGGTAACTTTTCCCCACTCGGTTAACAGTGCGGGGTGATGTCCTTCGGTTTCTGCTGCTTCGCCGACGCTGTTTGTAAAGGCGATCGCACTTTTGAAATCGTGGAATTTGTAAGTGCGTTCTAACTGGGGAATGCCATTTTTTTCGATGAAATTCCACTCGGGAATTTGAGGTTTTAGTTGGACAATTTCGTAAGCTGTGACGCGGGGAGAGTTGGGGCGGCAGGCGGCACAGCGTTTTTTTGATAAAGGTTCCATAAATTCCTTTTTAGCGATCGGATGCTAAAAGATATTATAGACATTTTTAATGTGGATTATTTGGGACGGGGCAACTGTCCTTTAAGAGTGGCGTAGACATTGTGATCGAAATCGTTCATAAAACAGATCAGCAATCCTTTAAAATTTAAGGAAATTTTCCTTCACCGTGGAATCGCTTGACCGATAATATCAGGAAGGGGCGGGTTGATTTGGCTATCTCGCTGATATTGTAAACGTTGGTGAACCCGCCCCTGCAAGTGCGATCGATCAACCTATAACTTTCTTAATCAAATCCAACTTACCTAGATAGGGAGCGTACCGCCATTTTAAGTCAAGTAAAAATGACTTTTGCAGGACGCTTTTTTGATGAGAAAAAGTGTCAAAACTTGCTTTTCCGTGATAGGTGCCGATGCCGCTGTCGCCAACTCCGCCAAAAGGTAAACTTGTTACTCCGACTTGCATAACCGTGTCGTTTATGCAAACTCCGCCGGAAGAAGTTTCGCGCAAGACTCGCTCTTGTTTTTCTTTATCCTTCGAGAACAAATACAAAGCTAGGGGTTTGGGACGCGCGTTGATTTGGGCGATCGCCTCCCCGAAATCATCATACTCCAAAACTGGCAAAATCGGGCCGAAAATCTCATCCTGCATCACAGGCGCATCCCAGGAAACCTTGTCGAGAACCGTGGGTGCAATATATTTATCTTCGGGGTTTGTTTGACCGCCGACGACAACTTCTCCGTCTTTGATAAATTCTGCCAAACGTCCTAAATGATGCTGATTGATAATTCGGGAATAGTCGGGACTTTTCTGCGGATCGTCGCCGTAAAATCCGTGAATTGCTGTTTTAATTGCCTGCATCAAATCGGGTTTAACTTTTTTATCAACTAACAGGTAATCGGGAGCGATACAAGTTTGACCGGCATTGATGAATTTGCCCCACGCAATGCGTTTAGCAGTGTATTCAACTTGAATATCTGAGTCTACAATGCAAGGAGTTTTGCCGCCTAATTCTAATGTGACGGGTGTTAGGTGTTTGGCGGCGGCTTCCATGACTATTCTACCGATTTTTGTGCCGCCTGTAAAGAAGATGTGGTCGAATTTTTCGGCTAATAATTGTTGGCTGATTTCGACTCCTCCTTCGACGGCGGCTACGTAGGCGGGATCGAAGGTTTTGGTAATCATGTCGGCGACAACTGCCGACGTGTGTGAGGCGATTTCTGAAGGTTTGAGGATGGCGCAGTTGCCGGCGGCGATCGCCCCGACTAAAGGTGATATCATTAGCTGAAATGGGTAATTCCAAGGCCCGATGATTAAAACTACGCCCAAAGGTTCTGGGTAAATGCGGGCCGATGCTGGGAATTGATCGATCGAAGTAGGCACTTTTTTCGGCTTTGCCCACGATTTTACATTTTTGATGGCATAATTAACTTCTGCGATCGCAGCAATTTCAAAATAAGCCTCGTACTCCGGCCTGTTCAAATCAGCCTTGACAGCATCCACAATCCGTGATTGATTGGAAACGATCGCACTTTTGAGCTTCTTGAGTTGTTCGATCCGAAAATCCACATCTTTAGTTTTCCCAGTCGCAAAAAATTGCCGCTGCTGCTGGATAATATCGCTGACGCTGATTACCATTTTTTGTCCTCCATGTCTATAAATAAATGTTACAACAGGAAAACGGAACTTGGTTCAGTTGACAGTTGACAGTTGACAGTTGACAGTTGACCGCAAGATAGCGACCTCTACCTGGAAGTCCGAGGATTGGAGTAATGAATAGTCTTCTTTTAATTTCTCCCTATAAGGGAGAGGCTTTAAACCAATTCTTTCTGGTAAAGTGCGATCGGTGTTAAAGCGCAGACTTGTTGAAAAAGTCTGCGATCTGGGCTTTATGCTATAACTTATAAGGTATTAATTGTAGATTTTTAATTTGAGTTAAGTCATGAAAATATCTAAGAACGATTTTTTTTTCTATTCCTGCTGGCTGCTTTGCTTGCTTGCAGTAGCAGGATGTACCTCTAAGCCCGAAAAGCAAGTTGTCATCTGCTCGAAAGACTTTACCGAACAAGTCATCCTCGCAGAAATTTTAGCACGCCATATCGAAGCTAAAACAGATCTCAAAGTAGAACGAGAACTGAATCTCGGAGGTTCGCTTTGCCATCAATCCCTAACAGCAGGTAAAATCGATTTGTACGTCGAATACACGGGGACTGCTTACGCCAACCTCCTGAAACAGAAACCGATTTCCGACCCCAAAAAAGTCTTCGATTACCTCAAACAAGAATATCCCAAACAGTTTAAAGCAGAATGGACGGAACCGCTGGGATTTAATAACAGTTTTGCGATTATTGTGCGGGGAGACGATGCCAAAAAACTCAATTTACAAACTCTCTCGCAACTTGGGAAAGCTTCACCTAACCTCCGGGCTGGTTTCGGCCCAGAATTTAACGAGAGAGAAGATGGATTTCCCGGATTGGCTAAAACTTACGGGATTAAATTTCGAGAACAACCGAAGGAGTTGCTGTTAGGATTGCTTTATCAAGCCCTGCAACAAAAAGAAGTAGATGTGATTGCTGGCAATACGACTGATGGTTTGATTCAAAGTTTAGGTTTAGTAGTTCTCAAAGATGACAAGAACTATTTCCCGCCCTACGAAGCAGTTCCGGTTGTGCGATCGCAAATTTTGGAAAAATACCCAGAATTGCGTCAAGTCCTCGCAGAATTGGGCGGCAAAATCTCCGAGGAAGATATGCGACGACTCAATTATCAAGTTGATAAGAAACAGCAGGAAGCTGGAGAAGTCGCCCAGGAGTTTTTGCTGCAAAAGTTGGGCGAGCCAAAGCCAGTAACTCCGGGGAAATAAAGGGTTTAAATTTTAGTAGATTCCCGCGTCAGCCTACTTTTGCAAGTTGCAAAACAGGAGCTTTTATTGCTTCAATCTGGAACTCGGCAACTTCAACTGTAATTGCTTCGACATTAAAACCCTCTAAGCTATAACCATCTTCTTCACATTCAAGCATCTGGTAGTGTTCAACGATAGTTGCTGTAGCACCTTTTTTTAGATTATATTTGGGGATGTCTTCTCGCAATGCTATCTCTGAAAAAATTTCAAATTTCATGGGATGAACCTTGTATTAGCGCATGGTAAGGTGCGCCGCGCGCACCTACAATACAGTTAGAATTTCCTCTTAAGTCCCTTCACTCAGCCTCCGCAAATTCAAAATATCGCTCATCTTTTTAATTTGCATACAAGTCCGCTCGAACTGTTCCTTATCCTCAATATCCATGCACAAATCAATTAATGCGGGCAAACCGGGATAGGTTTTTACTTGAGCGCTGCGGACGTTGACTTTGTTGTCCTTTAAATGCGACAATACATCGTTGAGAACTCCTACTCGATCGAGAGCCTCAATTTGAATGTTGACAGCATAAGTATTCGGGCGGCTAGCATTGCGATCGCTCGAATTCCAACTTACGGGAACTAACCGATCGCCCGGTACGCTCTCAACATTGGAACACCCTTGCCGATGAATCGAAATTCCGCGAGTGCGAGTCACAACTCCAATAATTGATTCCCCAGGAATCGGACAGCAACAGCCGGCTAAATGGTAAAGCAATCCCTCTACACCTGCGATCGGCGATTTGCTCGGAGATGAACTCGGTAGTGGTTTCGGTGTCGTCGATGCAGGTATTAGCTGGGGTACTTCGTGGGTTCCTGCGGGAGCAGCTTCAATTTTTTGCTGCACTTTTACTAAATCTCGCAGTCGATTGACTACGAGATTTAAGGTAACTTCGCCGTAGCCCAAACCGGCGATTAAATCTTCGACGCTGTGGTAGTTGCAGCGCTGAGCCACAGACTGCATGGGTTCAGATTTCAGCAAAGATTCTAATCCGTTTTTACCTAATTCTTTTTCCAGCAATTCCCGCCCGCGAGCAAGATTTTCATCTCGGTGCGATCGCTTCAACCACTGACGAATTCGGTTTTTTGCTCCGTTTGTCTTGACAAAATTCAGCCAGTCGGAACTCGGATGACCATTTTTTTGGGTCAAGATTTCTACAATATCGCCGTTCTTTAAAACCTTGTCTAGTGTTACCATTCGCCCGTTGACTCTCGCACCGGTGCAGCGATTGCCAATTTCTGTGTGAATGCGGTAAGCAAAATCTACGGGAGTTGACCCGCTATTGAGAGCAATCACGTCTCCGTTAGGAGTAAAAACGTAAATATCTTCGTCGAATAAGTTGTCCTTAATGCTTTGTAAATATTCGCGATCGTCTTTGAGGTCGCTTTGCCATTCTAGGAGTTGCCGCAGCCAAGTAAATTTTTCGTCGTCGCCGGTGACTGTTGTGTTAGAACCGCCGGTTTCTTTGTATTTCCAGTGCGCGGCAATGCCGTATTCTGCAATGTGGTGCATTGCTACGGTGCGAATTTGCACTTCGATGGGGCGGCCGCTTGTTCCGATTACTCCTGTGTGCAAAGATTGATAGCGGTTGGCTTTTGGTAAACCGATATAATCTTTAAAGCGGCCGGGAATGGGGCGGAAAGAATCGTGGACGATCGCCAAAGCCCGATAACAGTCATCATTAGTTTCTACTATGATCCGCACCGCAGCAATATCGTACACTTGCTTAAATCCTTTTTGGCGACGCTGCATCTTCCCATAAATCCCGTACAAATGTTTGGGACGGCCGCTAACTTCATAGCATTTAATGCCTAAATTGTCAAGCCTTTCTCGCAAACTATCTGTGACTTCTGCGAGTTGAGTTTCTCGATCGCCTCGCTTCTCCGCTACCAATTCCTGAATTTCGCGGTAAGCTTCCGGTTCCAGGTATTTAAACGCTAAATCTTCCAATTCCCACTTAAAGCGCCCGATACCCAAACGGTTCGCCAGGGGAGCAAAAATATCTCGGGTTTCTAGGGCAATACTGCGCTGCTTTTCTTCGGGCAAATGCTCCAAAGTCCTCATGTTGTGCAGCCGGTCTGCCAGTTTGACGACAATGACGCGAATATCTTTAGCCATTGCTAGGAACATTCGGCGGAAATTTTCCGCAAGGCGCTCTGTTTTGCTGGAAAAATTAAACTTAGAAAGCTTGGTGACACCTTCAACCAACTGTCGCACTTCAGCGCCGAACCGCTGTTCTATTTCTTCGAGAGTAATATCTGTATCTTCAACAATGTCGTGGAGGAAGCCGGCGGCAATCATGACGTTGTTGCCGCCCATATACCGGAGTATTCCAGCGACTGCTACCGGATGGCAAATGTAAGGTTCTCCTGATTTGCGGTACTGTCCTTCGTGCAAGTCGCGGGCCAATTCAAAGGCCCGACAAATTAAGCTGTCGTCAGCCGAACAATTCTGGTTAGAACCCGCATCAGGCTGCGATCGAGTATTCAGGCATTCTTGCAGCCAATCGGGAACTACGGCAGGATCGATCGAAGGAGAGGGAGTCAGAGTGTTCGCGTTCATGGGGTACACCTTTAAAACTTAGAAATACAAATGGTTAAAAGCCGGTTTTCGGTTGAATTGCCGAAATTATGTGTTTAGCTATACTAAACTAATTGAATGCCACAATTTGCAATTCAAAAAAATAGTCGATTTTTCTCAAACTATACCTATGTAATCCCGAGTCGCCCCCCCTCGTAGGTAGGAAAATATAGTGACACCACTGCCGCCGCCGCAGTCTGTCGATCGGGGAAAATCGGGTAAAATAAGCATATTTTGGCGGTAGCAGTTGAGGTTGCGGGGGATCGGCATTTACCGGCAACGCTAAACTAAAAGCAGCAGCCAGAAGGGTAGAGTCAGGGCAGCAAATCAAAAAAAGCTCTCACAAAACAGGGAATTGCTCCAAAAACGCACGGCTTCCCTCCATATGAGCAAACTTAAGTAAGTATCTACTTTGATTATAAATACAAATTTGTTTACAAAATCATGATATTGTCCGAAGACCGTCGCCAGTGCTACCAAGAATTACAGCAAGCACTAGAACAACTACAAAGAACTGCTGCACAGGATAATCTGGATCGGGCCGCGCTGGCGATCGAATACACAAAAGTGCAACAATTTTTCGGAAACCAAATTATGAGAGCCGAAAGCGATGAGTTAGACGCCTCAGAAACACCCCCAGAGCAGTCCTATTTGACGGAAATTCACAAGCAACTGCGGTTATTGGGGACAGATGTCACGTTTTTGCAAGCGTCGCGCCAGCCAGCGACAGCAAAGGCGAGGCAAACTGCGGCGATCGCGCGGCTTAACACGCTAATTGGCTACTGTGGCGCGCTGCTGCAAAAAAATTCTGGTTCTTCAGGGCCCGCCCAGATACAGAATTAATAATTGAATTAACAGGGAATTAATAAGGCAAGGAGAAATAAAGCGGTGGAATGTCCAAAATGTAAACATCCCAATTTAGAAGGCGGTACCTTAGCTGGCCGTATGTCGGTGCAGTGGTGTCCCAACTGTTACGGTATCTGGATTCCAGGCAGAGAATACGAAGCTTGGCAAAAAGAGCAGAGCCAGTGGTACAACAAATCCGAGAAGCCTGATGCGACAGGGACTCTCGGCATAGAATTCACCCCGTCTGTCTACGACAGCAAAGCAGCGCTGTGTCCCGAAGACGGTCACTATCTGTCGCGGGCGAAAGTTCCTTTCAGCAGAGTGCCCTTTTACATAGAGCGCTGTATGTTGTGCGGGGGCATTTGGTGCGATAACGGCGAGTGGGACATTCTCGAAAGTCTGGGATTCCACACCGAAATTGACAAGATGTTTTCTCCGAATTGGCAAGCTAAGGCCCGCGTGCAAGAACTCGCCTCTCGGGAACGTCAAGTGCTGACTGAGAAGCTGGGGCCGGATATCGCCGGATATGTGTTGGAACTCGCGGAAGTTTTAGCAGACCATCCTCACGCAGATTGTGCCGCTACTTACATACTGCGGAGAGCTGAGTTGAAGCGCAGGGAAATTTAGTCAGTTATTAGTTGACAGTTGACGGTTGACTGTTAACGGTTGACTGTTGACTGTTGTTAGTAAGCGGTGGGTCGGTTAATGATGTAGTGATAAAATCTTTTGACGGTTGACTGTTAACGGTTGACTGTTGACTGTTGTTAGTAAGCGGTGGGTCGGTTAATGATGTAGTGATAAAATCTTTTGAGGGTTAACTGTTAACGGTTGACTGTTGACGGTTGTTAGTAAGCGGTGGGTCGGTTAATGATGTAGTGATAAAATCTTTTGAGGGTTAACTGTTAACGGTTGACTGTTGACGGTTGTTAGTAAGCGGTGGGTCGGTTAATGATGTAGTGATAAAATCTTTTGAGGGTTGACTGTTAACGGTTGACTGTTGACGGTTGTTAGTAAGCGGTGGGTCGGTTAATGATGTAGTGATAAAATCTTTGTTTGTAGCAATTTCTATTGCTATTTACAAACAGCATATCGGTCTCTTGCCAATAACTAATAAGTCGTGAAGAATACTAATAACTAGCAACTAACGGCCAGTATATTGATAAATAACAACAGACAACAGTTAACAGACAACAGACAACAGACAACAGACAACAGTTAACAGACTAAGGACTAATGACTAATGACTAATGACTCTTCTCTATTTTCAGTTGACAATCTGCGAGTAGCTTATCCTCAGCGGCGGGGCCAATCCGGTTGGGCCGTTGACGGGGTTTCCCTGACGCTGAAACCGGGGGAAAAGCTCGGATTAGTTGGGGAGTCCGGGTGCGGTAAGTCAACTTTGGGAAGGGCGGCGATGCGGTTGCTGCCGGATTCAACGCTGATTGAGGGGCGAGTTAGTTTTGCTGGAGAGTCGGTGTTTGATATGAATGCTTCGCGGCTGAGACGGTTTCGGGGCGAAGCTGTAGCATTGATTTTTCAAGATCCGATGACTCGTCTTGATCCTTTGATGACTGTAGGAGAACATTGCATCGAGACTTTGCAAGCTCACAGACCGAATTTGGATCGCAAGCAAGCTAAGAAACGGGCGATCGAGATTTTGGAAGCTGTGAAAATTCCCGCCTCTCGCTGGTCGCAATTTCCCCACGAATTTAGCGGCGGAATGCGACAAAGAGTAGCAATTGCTTTGGCTCTTTTGCTCGATCCGAAGTTAATTGTGGCGGACGAACCGACTACAAGTTTGGATGTAACTGTAGCCGCCCAGATTTTGCAGGAATTAACCCGACTTTGCGCGGAACGGGGAACGGCTATTTTGCTAATTTCTCACGATTTGGCGATGGTGGCTGAGTATTGCGATCGCATTGCGGTGATGTACGGCGGCAAAGTCGTGGAAACAGGGCCGGTGCTGGATGTTTTTGAACGCCCGCAACACGAATATACTCGATCGCTCCTCAAAGCAGCTTTGCACATTCAAGCCGATTCTGACAAAGGGTTAGCATTCGAGGAAATCAGGACTGAAGTCGTTACTGCAAACTTAACAAATTCGCCTCTTTTGACCGTAACGAATTTGCAGCAACACTACAGTTTAGAAAGCAATTTATTAGATCAGTTGTTTTCCAGGAATCGCCAGGTAATTAAAGCAGTAGACGGCGTTAGTTTAGAGCTACAACGGGGAGAAATCCTAGGGCTGGTGGGGGAGTCCGGCTGCGGCAAAAGTACCTTGTCACGCACGATTTTGCAGCTAATTACCGCGACTGGCGGCAAAGTGGAATTTCAAGGAATAGATATAACTGCCCTGAACCGCGATGCTGTGAGGAAACACCGCCGCGAAATGCAAATGATCTTTCAAGACCCCCACGCTTGCCTGAATCCGATGATGACTGTCGGGCAAAGTATTGCTGACCCTTTGTTTATTCACAAATTAGCTAATGCCCCGGAAGCTAAAAAACAAGTAATGCAAATGTTAGAGCGGGTGGGTTTGACTCCAGGGGAGGATTTCTTTGGCCGCTATCCGGGGGAATTGTCAGGCGGACAACAGCAGCGAGTTTCGATCGCCCGCGCTTTGATTACTCGGCCGCAACTGATAATTTGCGACGAACCGGTGAGTATGCTGGATGCCAGCGTGCAGACTCAAGTTTTAGAGCTGATGTTGGAGTTGAAGCAGGAATTTAATTTGACTTATCTGTTTATTACGCACGATTTGTGGGTGGCGAGATTTTTTTGCGATCGTATTGCGGTAATGAATGCTGGAAAAATTGTTGAAATCGGTAAGACTAGGGATATTTTTACTAATCCGCAGCACCCTTACACTCAGCAATTATTGCAGGCAGCTCCTTTACTGGCTCGAACTCAATAAAAAGGTCTAAAATTGGGGCAATCTAATTTCTGTCACGGGCTTCTAGATGGATTTCGGAAATTTCCGGTTAAATTGGTTAAAGTTAAGGGATACTTTTCAAATCATCCCACGGACACCAAGCATTATATGGCAGAATCTGACCTAGGCAGTTTTGCGGTGGCCTCCGAAGCCTCACTCGCAATCGCAGAGGATGAAGACACTGAGATCGATCGTCCGACGGTAACTCGATCGTCAGCATACAACAACTGGTCTGCCGACGATCCCGTGGGAGCTTTGTTCAAAGAAATGGCTCGCTATCCTCTACTGACTGCCACCGAAGAGGTGGAGTTGGCGCGTCGCATTCAAGAATTGGTAGCCCTTCTGGAAGTAGAAGAGCGTTTAAAGCAGGAATTGGACAGAGTGCCAACAAAAGCTGAACTCGCCGCGGCTTTGGGGGTGAGCGAAACTCAACTGCAACAACTTCGCCACCAGTGTCAGTCGGCGAAACGGAAAATGATCAGCTCGAATTTGCGCTTGGTGGTTTCGATTGCCAAACGCTATCTCAACCGGGGCGTGCCTTTTCTGGATTTAATTCAAGAAGGAGCTTTAGGTTTGAATCGAGCTGCCGAAAAGTTTGATCCGGAGAAGGGTTACAAATTTTCTACCTATGCCTATTGGTGGATTCGCCAAGGAATTACCCGGACAATTGCCAATCAAGGGCGGACAATTCGCTTGCCGGTTCACATTGTCGAACAGTTAAATAAACTCAAAAGAGTTTATCGGGATTTGAGGCGTTCTCTTCAACGAAATCCAACTGAAACTGAACTTGCTAGAGAAATGCAAGTTACTTGCGAACAGCTTCGCTACCTCCAGCAAGTACGTCGGCAATCTTTGTCTCTCAACCACCGCATCGGCTCAGAAGAAAGTTCGGAACTTTTGGATGTTCTCGAAGATAACGCGACGCAATCTCCCGAAGCTCAGATGAATGAGATGATGATGCGCCAAGATATTTTGGAGGTGTTGGACAGTATTTTGACTGAGCGGGAAAAAGAGATTGTTGCTATGCGTTATGGTTTGCTGACCGGCGAACCTTACACTTTAGAAGAGGTGAGCAGTTTGTTCAATTTGTCCCGCGAACGAGTCCGTCAAATTCAAAATAAGGCAATGCGAAAGCTGCGCCGCCCTCAAGTGACGGAACGATTGAAGGGCTGGTTGAAATAAGCTAAAAACATTGAGTTGGCATTTTGAAAAATCTTAAAATTATTGTGGGGGACACTCCGACCCCGCCGTATATAACAATTTTTGCAGGAGTCGTAAACTTTTTACCCTACCCCAACCCTCCCCTTATCAAGGGGAGGGAGTAAGAAATTCACCAATGATTTAGGATTGCTATATATGCTGATTCAATGTGGAAAAACTTAATTAAAAATTACAAATTAAAAATGTCTTGATGTGGTATTTTTAATTGTTGATTGTCGCGTACTACTTACTTATTTATGTCTTCTGAGGTAATTTTGCGTCCAGCTACCCGCGCCGACGTGCCCGTGCTGTTTGATTTGATTAAAGCTTTAGCTGAGTACGAAAAATTATCTCATGCCGTTACTGGTAATGCGGTTGATTTGGAAAATCATTTGTTTGGCGTGAGACCTTTTGCTGAAGCGATTTTAGCGGAGTGCGAAAATCGAGTTGTGGGCTGGGCGCTGTTTTTTTACAATTATTCTACTTTTTTGACTCAGCCGGGAATTTATTTGGAAGATTTGTTTGTGATCCCTGAGTTTCGAGGGCGGGGAATTGGCAAGTCTTTGATAGTTTATTTAGCGCAGTTGACGGTTGAAAGGGGCTGCGGGCGTTTGGAATGGAGTGTTTTGGATTGGAATGAATTGGCGATCGGATTTTACAAGGGTATCGGTGCTGATGTGATGCCCGACTGGCGGATTTGCCGGGTTGCGGGCGAGTCTTTGGTGACTTTGGCCTCGAAGTAATTTTATCAGTTCGCGATCGCACTCGCCCGTCTCAGAAACCGGGTTTTTTGCGGGATCTGCGGTTGGCAACGCGTCTTTTCGGAAAAACCCGGTTTCTGGGCACCCGTGCGTCAATTTTTTGTTGCGTAAATCCTAGTAAATAATTGGCAAAAATATAGGAAAATTTAACTAACAGTAGATTTTGATTGAGAGAATAGATCGTGATTATTTGGGTAAACGAGCAAATCGATCCGTCGGGCATTCTTTATTCCTGCATTGCTTGTTGCGATGAGACTCAAGCGCAGGAATGCCACCAATCTTTTGAGCAGAATTTGACCCCAGAGCAAAAACAACAGGGCTGGGTTGCTACCTTGCGAACTGTTAGTTCTTGGGATGATGTGCCCGTTAATGCTTTGAAATTGAATTGATCGGTGCAAGTCGAGCAGATTTAGTCTCGCCGTATTTCGGTGCGAAGGAAACGGCAGGAAAACGTTGCGCGTCTGTTCGGAAATTTTAGGGCCCGCAGTGCTGCGGACGCGCAAGGGCGAAAAAGCGGGCAAGTGCGATCCAATAGCTGCAAGCTCCGCTAACGACAAATCGCATTTCTCAAACGGGTTTTAGCATTACTATTAATAGATAGAGGCATTTCAAATTGTCAAGTTAAATTTTTATGATTGAAACCTTATTTCACGCTTATACGCCTCTAGTTATCTGGACGGGCTTGGGACTGCTGCTGTTTCGGTACATCCCAGTTGATTTTCCCAAGCTGCTGAGCCACTTTCTTTTCTGGATTGGGATACCGCTGCAAATTCTAGTTTTAGCCCGTCAGAGCGATTTTTCGGGTGCTGTGGGATTCACGCCGGCGATCGCCATATTCGTGTTATTTCTCAGTACGAGTTTAGCTTGGTTGACTTGGCTGTTATTGCGCAAGCTGAGTGCGGCCCACATCAAAAAGCCCTATTTTCAGGGCAAAAATTCTCTGGTTAACTTATTTTTATTAAATTTTAATTCCCTGAAGCGATCGAGCCAAGGGAGTTTTCTCCTAGCTGCGATGTTAGGAAATACCGGCTTTGTCGGATTAGCAATCACCCCCGCTATCGTCAGCAGCGATAACAACAACTGGGCTGTCTTGTACAGCGTCACTAACAATGTTATTGGAACTTATTGTTTCGGTGTATTTATTGCTAGCTATTTTGGGAATTCCGAGCAAAAAAATCACTGGTGGACTCAGCTCCGGGACGTGCTGACAGTTCCCGCCCTGTGGGCTTTTTTAATTGGTTTTTATACTAGAAACATCCCCCTGCCCGAGACGGTGGAATCGGGATTGCAGACTGCTGTTTGGGTGGTAATTGCCAGTGCTTTGCTGCTGGTTGGCATCCGGCTGAGGTCTATTAAGAAATGGGAAAGTTTTGAACTGGCGTTAATCCCGTCGCTGTTAAAAGTGGTAATTGTGCCGGTGCTAATCGGATTGGGTGCTAGTTATTTCGGATTGAGTGGCGATCCGAGGTTCGTGTTGGTGTTGATGTCGGGAACGCCCACGGCTCTTTCGGTGCTGATTTTAGCAGAAGTCTACGAGCTCGATCGCGATTTGTTAGCTAGCAGCATCGCCATCACTTCTGTCGGGTTGCTGTTGATGCTTCCGCTGTGGTTAGCTGGGTTTAGTTGAAGTTGGGCGATAGCGTGGGAGTTAGAAACCGGGTTTCTTCACTAAATGGGGCGTGAGAATTCCAAGACGATCGCAGAAACCCGGTTTCTTGGATTTTGTGGCGCGTTACTAAAACAGGAAATAAACCCAACACTAATGATTGTTGCCAGACTTTTGAGAGTTGTTATAATATAGAAATAACTTCAAGGAGGTTATAGGTATGACAACCATATCCGACGAACAAACAGCTATTCTCCGTACCGAAAGAGGACTGTCTATCGCAGGTACGCGCATCACCCTCTACGACATCATGGACTATGTGACTGCTCAATATCCGCCTAAGTTTATCAAGGGATTGTTTGACCTTACAGAGGAACAAATTAACGCAGCTTTAGCTTATATTGAGGCAAATCGCGCCAGCGTTGAAGCTGAGTATCAAATGGTGCGGTGCTTAAGGAAGCTGAAGAACTGCGGCTGTACTATGAAGAAAAAAATCGCGATCTGATTGCCAGAATTGCGGCGCAACCACCAAGACCGGGAACGGAAGCTGCATGGGAAAAGCTTCGAGCCGCGAAGGCAAAGTTCAAGTCTGAGCTATAGTTTTTCATACTAAAGTATGATAGAGTTAATGTATCAGCAAATCCTTAAATACTATGATCAATATAGTGTTTTAAAAGTGATATCCATGTTAAAAGAATTAAAAACCATTACTCTTGCAACTCTGCTGGTATTAGGAACAGCTAAACTGGGTTCTACTGCACCTCTACCAAGTCCTAATAATCAAGGGGATTATACGGGAAGATATTATCATACTTATTGGGAAGTAGTAGACCCAGACCCAAAGGGGTTAAATTGTCGTATGAATTCTTCTTTTGAAGAATTTATGCGTGTTGACAACCGCACTCCATTTGATGTTTTTAATTGGTCTGTAGTTGGTGTTTTAAAACAGGGGCAGCGTTTTGAAAGCTTTCCTGGTAATGCTGGTGTTACTTTCCTTGATACCAGGGGTTTACCTTGGCTTTTTGTAGGAAAAAACTACACTGCTGGTGCGGCGCAAGGTTGTTTTATTCGCGCTAATAGTCAATTTGTCAAACCAATACAGATGTCACCGACTCGCGTAGAACCTCAAGCGAGTCAACCGCTCACAAGTTCCACGGCACTACCGATGAAGCTTGGTTTTGACGAAGGATTTGGATCGATTGTAGTACCAGAAAGTGATACCAGAGCATCGGCCTATGGAGGACGCTTAAGGCGATATGATGTTCACATTGCTAAAATGTTTGAAGTCACTCACTTTATGTGTCAGGAGGGGACTTTAACACCCGGTATTACATGGAATTACGAGGCTGGAGGTGGCACGATTAATATGGGAAGTTTTGAAATAACCTGCCGACTTGCTAATCAAATAGCTAGTGCCTATGGTTTAGGTAAATCGGAACCTACGAATATTACTTTTTCGGCTGGTGAAATCGGTCGCCCCGATGTCAGAAGTTTCAACATTCCTATCCTAAATATTACAGGTGATAAAGTACCACGTTGGATAAGTTTTGTGCAGGGATTTCAGCCAGTGAGAAGGTAGGGCGAACACAGATAATATGCTCTACAGTCACTTAGAGTAATGTACCTTAATAAGATAGTTGAGAGGAGTTTATGAATATAGATGAAAACGAACTGCAAGAACTTTATGCAGAAGGCAGAAGAGATTTTCATGGTTGTGACTTAAGGGATGCTGATTTGACAGAAATTGATCTGAGCTTTGCTAATCTAAGTGGTGCAAATTTGAGCAATGCAAACTTAAATTATAGCAATCTAAGCTATACTAATTTAATCAACGCCAAATTAAGAGGGGCATCTCTTATAGGGGCTAATCTGAAATGGTCAGATATTATTTATGCAGACTTGAGAGATGCAAATCTTGAAGGAGCAGACCTAGAGTGGGCTAATCTTAGAAGCGCTAAGCTTACCAATGCTAAGTACCAAACAGTAAAAAATATCGAAAGGGCTGATATAACCGATGCTATAGGAGTAGAAAAAGTTATTGAAAAAATTGAAAAAAGCGATATTCAGTTAAATTTATTTGCAGAATACCCAATTAAGCACATTAACAGAACATTAAAATGTGAACCAAAGTCTCAAGATAGTTCCCAGGAAAAATATCCACCAGCTTCATTACCAAAGATTTCAAGACATACTAAAATGCAGGGAATTCTGGCAGAGATAGGACAAACAGCTTCATTACCAAAGATTTCAAGACATACTAAAATGCAGGGAATTCTGGCAGAGATAGGACAAAAATTAGGCTATAGAGTATGGATTGCTCGAAACGATCACTCAAAGGACTATAGATTCGGAGAGTATAGATTCGGGGACGATAGTTTCGAGGACTCTAGGTTCGGTAAACTTAAAGAATTAACAATGGAAGGATTCTCTATTGGTGGATTAGAAAAACAAGTTGAAAAAATTAGTAAATTAATTGATGTAATATGGCTAAATGAAAAAGACCAGTTTAAAGTAGTAGCATTATTTGAAATTGAATGCACTACTACAATTCACTCTGGACTATTACGTATGGGTGATTTTGTGGCTAATGTTAAATTAAATCCCTTAACCTTTATAGACCCAACCTTCCCAATGTATATCGTAATTCCTGAAAAACGAAAAAAAAATTTACAATCCCAATTATCTCGACCAATATTTCAATATCTTGAATTGCACAAAAGTTGTGAAGGTATTAATATAGAAGATATAGAGAGGTGTTGGGAAAATATTATCAAGCAGAAAATAAAGATCCAGCAAGAAATAAAGCCGAATATTATTGATCTTATAGCTTTGAGCAATTGTATCTAGCTCCGCTTTCTGTGGCCCCTGACGGTACAACAACTAAACCCGGTAAGTTTTGGGTGTACGAGAGAATTATCCGCATTCCTTACTACGGTATTTATGAAATGAGAACTGGCAATTTAGAAGTCTATCACCTGATAGATTTTGTGTATCGAAGGATGGAGCCAAACCAACGCGGTCACTATCCCATTCCTGTACTAGAGGTAGAATTGGGACTGTGGCAGGGAAGCTATCAAAATTAAGAACTTCTTTGGCTGCGGTGGTGGGATTCCCAGGGGAATTTGCTGTTAACTGGCTCGGAACAAGTTGAAATTGAGCGGGGCCGGGTCGAACAAGAACGGGAAAGAGCCGAACAAGCAGAGCGAAAAGTCACCCAGTTAGCGGAGCGATTGCGAGCAATGGGAATCGATCCCGATGCTGAGGATTGATATCAAAGTCCCAAAACTCTCTCTGTAGCGCGAGCATCCCGCACCTTACCTTTTATATCATACAAAACCAAGCTTATGGAAACTAAACCACCTCTACCGCCCTTTACGTTGGAAACGGCTAAAGCCAAAGTTCAAGCTGCTGAAGATGCCTGGAATACCCGCGATCCAGAACGAGTAGCCTTAGCTTATACGGAAGATTCTCAGTGGCGAAACCGCGCCGAATTTTTCAGCGGACGGGAACAAATCAAGGCTTTTTTAAGACGAAAATGGGCAAAGGAATTAGATTACCGTTTAAAGAAAGAACTGTGGAGTTTTACAGACAATCGGATTTCTGTTCGCTTCGAGTATGAGTGGCACGATGATTCTGGCTACTGGTATCGCGCCTATGGTAATGAACAGTGGGAATTTGCAGAAAATGGGTTAATGCGAAGACGTGAAGCCAGCATTAATGATGTTCCCATTCAAGAGTCTGAACGGAAGTTTCGATAGAACATTTCTGGACTCCGACGAGAGAAACCGGGTTTTTTAGCCTGGATCAAGGGCTAGAACCAATAATTTTTGTAAAAAACCCGGTTTTTTCATAGGTTTTGTGTCCAGAAATGAGTGAGTTTAGACAGCAAAAGTGCGCGCTGGCCTGTTTGCTCAATCGCAAAGCAAACTCGGAGAAGTCAACACAAAGACATCCCTAGTTCCCACCGCTTCCGATTCCGGTTTAATCGGTGTAGTAAAGTGGAAAAACTGGTGGTCGTCAACTAACAGCAATTCTCCCGGATGCAGAACTTTATTAAAAACAGGCTTCTCTTTTTTAGCCAAGTACAAATGTGTTTCCCCGCCGACAATATTAGTTCTGTCAACCGAGAAAATCCCGATAAAATCAGTACCGTCTTGGTGAATGCCTTCCGGTGCGGGGTTGCCGAAATTGTGCGGCGAACAAGTGATCCTGATTTGATGGATGCCGATTTCAGCTTCCGGGTGAATTTTGCAAGAATCGAAAAAAGCAAAAATCATCTGTTTGAAATTATCGAGAGCAATTAGCCGATCGTCCAATTCGGCAAATTCCCGCCTCAGATCGCCCGCTAGCGGATTGTATGTTTTGCTTTGCAAGAAATAGCCGTGAGGTAACTTAACTAACTCATTCCCATTGACTGTAAACCGCGACAATCTTCTCGAACGATACTTACCTTTCACATACGGATCGACAGGCATATCGTCAAAAAATTCCTTGAAACCTTCTAGCTTAATCGAGTTTACTTTTTTGAAAGTAAACATAAAGGCATAATCCAAATGAATGGATTCTAATACGGTTTTCATAGATTTTACTCCCTGAAGCCTTGCTCCCCTCCCTAATTTTGCCTGGAGGAGGTGTATGCTTCTACTCTAGCGCAGGTTTTTTGTATGTGTCGTAAAAGACACTACAAAAATTGCAAAGATATCGTAAAGAAGGAAGAATGAGGAAGGAAGAAGGAAGAAGGAAGAGGGAAGAAGGAAGAGGAAAGAAGACATACACAGCAAGCTTTTTAGCGATCGATATTTGACGTTTAATTAGGTGGATTTACTTAGCAGCTTAACTCCGCACCGCTTTCACTAGCGACTGACAGGCCCGCAGGAAAACGGCAACATCGACCCCAAGTGCGACGTACTGAACGCCAGCATCAATCCACTGCTGGGCGATTTCGGGGTTTTCGGCAAAAGTACCTGCGGCTTTGCCTGCTTTGCGGATGGTTTGCACTGCTTCCTGCATCATGTCGATGACTCGGGGATCGCGGACTTGGCCGGGAATGCCGATCGACTGTGACAGATCGTAAGGCCCCAGAAAAATCACGTCAACCTCCGGCACAGTAACAATTTCTGCCAGGTTGTCGATGCCAGCTTTGCCTTCGACATGAATCACAACTAAGGATTCTTCGTTGAGTTTGTCAGTGATATTTGTACCTGCAGCGGTGTAAAGTCCTGCCCGCGTAGCGAAGGAAAGGCCTCGCGTGCCCAGAGGACTGTATTTAGCACTTTTGACAGCGGTTTCGGCATCGATTTTGCTTTCAATTTGAGGTACTTGAACGCCTGCACTGCCAATGTCGAGAGCTCGTTGAATTTGCGGCCCGTCGTTTTTGCGGACACGAACAATCGGTGCAATTCCGGTACAGTCGGCGGCGCGGCACAAATCTTCAGCAGCAAGGGGGTGCAGGGGGCCGTGTTCCATGTCTATGACGGCAAAATCAAATCCAGCATGACCGCATATTTCCATGAATGCGGGATAAGCGCAGTTCATAAATAAACCGAGGACTGTTTCGCCTTGTTTGATTTTTTGTTTGAGTTGGTTTTGACGCATGGTTCATTCAGTTGACAGTTGACAGTTGACAGTTGACAGTTGAGGGCGACCTCTACCTGGAAGGAAGAGGATTGGAGTAATGAATAGTCTGCTTTTAATTTCTCCCTACAAGGGTTCCGGCTTTAACCCAATTCTTTCTGGTAATGCCGGAAATTTGATGTTTTTTTACCGCGAATTAATGCCGATGAACCCAGATTGTTTTTAATTTTATATTCTTCAACCTGCGGAGGCAGGTTTTGTTTGTATAGACGCGGTTTCAACCGCCGTCCGATCTTTATGTTAAAAGAATTGATAAAAATTTTGTAGCTGATTTTGCTTCTATTTTAAAGGGAATCAAGCACAAAACCCAGGCAAAAATAAACATTCCTAATATCGGTAAAAATATTGGTCCCACAGAGGGTTCTACGAACCAAGCAAATAAAGCAAACATTCCAATACTGCCCGTTGTCCACAGCCAAAGAATCATCAATCCTATGACTATTTTATGTAAACTCATCCTAATTTTGATGGAACAACCAAAAGGTTGAGAATGGATATCTCCTTGGATAATTGGAAAAAAGGAATTGCGGCCGATGATGATGCGATTGATTTTGAAGGTATTGCCAGAAATTGTTCCTTCATAAGGTTTTGCAGGTGGCGGGCCAAAGGGTATAATTATTCTAAAAACTTTGGGAGGAGTGACAACTTCGTCCAACCTGCGCAAAACTTCCGAAAAAGTTAAACTGGTCGTAATTGTTAAACTATCAAAAGGAATCAACGATCTAAAAAATTTGACGATCTTGAGCATAAGGTTCATCCGGCTGTTCAATAGTTGTTGCTGGTATTAAAGCCTCTTATATAAAAAAACTTTGCCCTGACCTCACCGCGAAATACCAGTATACTGCAAAATAAACATTTAAATGCGATGAGTGTTTTTCGCTGATGTCTAAATTAATTCCACAATCTCCCATGAAACTGCGACGGTATCTATTTTCGCTCAAAGGTCGATCGATCGTCACCTTCACCCTCAGCCTAATTACCTCGATCTCAGCTATTACCCCAGCGTTTGCCGCACCTGTGCGCAATCCCGACAAACAGGAAACTTGCGACATTCTAGTAGCAGGCGGCGGGCTCGCAGGCGCTGCTACCGCTTACGAAGGTTTGCTGGCGGGGCGCACAGTTTGCCTTACTGAAATTACTGACTGGGTAGGCGGTCAAATTTCCTCCCAGGGAACTTCGGCACTAGACGAAAGAGAAACTCAGCGATCGCTCTTATATTACCCCCGCGGCTACCTCGAATTGCGGGGGAGGCTCAAGGAACATTACGGCCGGCTAAATCCCGGAGGCTGTTGGGTTAGCTATTCCTGTTTCATGCCCTACGACGGTCACAAAATTCTATTTAACATCTTGCAGGATGCCGCTAGAAAAGGCAAAGGCACCCTGAAATGGTTTCCCAATACGGTTATTAAAGAATTAGAAATTACTCCTGCTGTGGCGGGGAATACGGTTGGCGGCCAACAAATTAAAAGTGCGATCGCCATTCAACACAAACCCGCCACCAACACGCCACCACTCAACACCGAAACCCTGTCTAAAACCATCGAAGATGCCTATCGCTACGAAAATTCGGCGCGATTTAACAAAACTATTATTCAGTTTATTCCCAAACCACCCAACCAGTCAAATTCCAAACCTAGAGGTGCTGATTGGTACGTTGTAGATGCGACTGAAACAGGCGAATTAATCGGACTTGCCGATGTTCCCTACCGCCTCGGAATTGACCCACGTTCCCCTCTCGAACCTTCCTCCGCCAGCCCTACCGGCGACGCTTACTGCACTCAAGGTTTTACCTACACCTTTGCGATGCAGGCAACGAAGGAACCGCAGCAGCATCAAGTGCCGTCTTTTTATCAACAATATGCTCCTTACTACAGCTACGAATTGCAGAGATTGGCGAGCTTTCCCTTAGTTTTCACCTACCGCCAAATCAGGAGCATGAGACCGGATCAAAAACGACCTTCAGACCCGAAGCAGTTCCCGATTTATCCGGGGGATATATCGATGCAAAACTGGACTTGGGGCAATGACTATCGTCCCGGTTCTGCCCAGGATAATTTAATTTATTCTCGCGAGCAGTTGGAAGAAGCAGGTCAACTGCAACCGGGGGGATGGATGGGCGGTTTGCGAACCGAAACTTTGCGAAAAGGAGAGGAAAATGCCAAAGGATTCTTCTACTGGTTGGTAACAGGAACTACTGACTCGCAGCTAGGAGATGGAGTAAAAAAGCCTAATCCAAACAATCGTTTTTTGAGCGGGTTGGATTCGCCGATGGGGACGGTGCACGGACTTTCTAAATATCCTTATATGCGGGAGGGCCGACGTATTATTGGGCGGCCGAGTTTTAATCAGCCTCAAGGTTTTACGGTGTGGGAAGTTGATATGTCTCGCACTGACTTTACGGCTGATTTTTATCGCCAGAATTTGTCGGAGGAAGAGTATCGCAATTTGTGGTTGGCTGTGGGTGGTTTGAATGCGCCGGCTTTGGCTGTCGGAAGTCAATCTGTTGAGGATACAAAATCGCGATCGCGCGCTACGATTTATCCTGATTCCGTGGGTATTGGTCATTATGCGATCGACTTTCACCCCTGCATGACCAACAGCCCGCCGGAAGCACCGGGAAATACCGAACGCGAAGGCACTCGCAAAGGTCAAGGGCAAGCTTATCCCTTCCAAATCCCGCTGCGGGCAATGATTCCCCAGAAAATTGACAATATGTTAGTGGCAGGTAAAAGTATAGCTGTTAGCCACACAGCGGCCGCTGCTTATCGAGTGCATTCTTTTGAATGGTCTGCTGGTGCGGCGGCGGGAGTTGCGGCTGCTTTTTCCTTGGAAAAAGGGATTTTACCTTATGAATTAGTGGACGAATTGCCATCCCGCGAGCCGAACTTGGAAGTGTTGCAATTGCGCTTGCAACAAAATGCCAATCCGATCGCCTTTCCGGGTACTTCTATTTTCAATAGTTCGTGGCAAAATTGGAAATAATCGCCATCCCCTAGGGTGCGCCATCAGCACTCAGCCCGCGTCTTAGTGAATGTCGAGCCTGGTCTACCAATATGATGCGAGTCATCACTTCATTTTGACCTACTTTAGCGTCGGCTCGATGCGCGGTCTGAGTTGCCACACGAGACGGATCTGCAGCCAGTTTAGCATCGCCCTACTATCGTGCTGGCTGCGAACAACTATCATGGTGGCGGCTGCCCGAATATACTGTACGGCGCGTCGCATTCGACCAGACCGATATGGTGAAACCTAGACCGCTTGAAGTGCAATACTCCGGTAAATCGTTTTAGCCCAAAGGATTTAGCGAAATTATCAAAGAAGGAATTGCCAAAGGAGGTAAAAATATGAGTTCATATGTGCTTGGTTTTCAGGACATTGACAAAACAAAACTCACGGTTGTTGGGGGTAAAGGCGCGAACCTGGGGGAACTATCCAAGATTGAAGGAATACCCGTACCAGATGGCTTTTGTATTTCTACCGGCGCCTTTAAAAGAATCATTGGGGAAACGTCCTCGATTAATGAATTACTCGATCGGTTATCGCTTCTAAAGGTGGAAGACCGGGATAAAATCCGTCAACTTAGCGGTGAGATTCGCTCTTTCATCGAAGGGATAGCTATTCCTCAAGACATTAATGAAGAGATCGCCCGCCTTGTCTCCCGGCTTGGAGAAAAAAATGCCTGTGCAGTACGATCGAGCGCCACAGCAGAGGATTTACCGACGGCTTCCTTTGCAGGACAGCAGGATACGTATTTGAACATTATCGGAAAAGAGGCAATCCTAAAACACATCAGCAAGTGCTGGGCATCGCTATTTACCGATCGCGCAGTCATTTACCGCCTCCAAAACGGCTTCGATCATCGCAAAGTCTACCTGTCTGTAGTTGTTCAGAAAATGGTCTTTCCGCAGGTGGCAGGCATTTTGTTTACTGCTGATCCCGTCACTTCTAATCGAAAAGTGTTATCCATTGATGCCAGCTTCGGACTGGGTGAGGCAATGGTTTCCGGTCTGGTGAATGCTGATAACTATAAAGTGTGCGGCGGCAAGATTCTTGACAAAAAGATATCTACCAAAAAACTGGCGATTTATGCCTTAAAAAATGGCGGTACGCAGCAACAGGAGACTGAACCCGCTCGGCAGAATAGGCAAGCGCTGACGGATGAGCAGATTTTGCAGCTTGAGCGCATGGGCAGAAAGATCGAAGAACATTTCGGCTGTCCCCAGGACATTGAATGGTGCTTGGTAGATGATAAATTTTATATTGTCCAGAGTCGTCCGATCACTACTTTATTCCCAATTCCTGAAACGAACGATCGGGAAAATCACGTCTTTGTTTCTGTCGGTCACAACCAAATGATGACCGATGCCATGAAACCATTGGGATTGTCTTTTTTCCTGTTAACGACCCATGCACCCATGCACACTGCAGGTGGAAGGTTGTTTGTTGATGTTACAGCGACGCTGGCTTCACCTGTCGGCAGAGAAACTATATTAAACGTCACATTGGGAAAATCCGATCCGCTCATGAAAGACGCACTTACAACCATCATAAAGCGGGGAGATTTTATAAAATCGTTACCCGACGATCGCAGTCCCAGCAAAAGCAGTAAAGGTCGATCGCCTGCGGATTTTCAAACCCTAAACGACTACGATCCGGCGATTGTTGCTGATTTGATTCAACAGAGTCAAACCTCGATCGAAGCCTTAAAACAAACCATCCAAACGAAATCAGGATCGGATATGTTTGATTTAATCCTGGAAGATATCCAGCAATTAAAGAAGACTAACTCTGATTCACAGAGTTTTGGCGTGCTGATGACTGGTATGAATGCTTCCTCCTGGATCAATGAAAAAATGAACGAGTGGTTAGGCGAAAAAAACGCAGCAGACACGCTTTCTCAATCGGCACTCAATAATATCACTTCACAAATGGGTCTGGCGTTACTGGATGTCGCAGATGTGATTCGTCCTTACCCAGAAGTCGTCGAATATTTACAACAGGTCAAAGATGACAACTTTCTGGATGAACTGATTCAGTTTGAGGGTGGACAGGAAGCCAGGGACGCAATAATTGCTTTTCTTAACAAATACGGAATTCGATGTGTCGGAGAGATTGATATTACGAGAACTCGTTGGAGCGAAAAACCAACTACACTTGTCCCTTTGATTCTCAGTAACATCAAAAACTTTGAGCCGAATGCCAGCAATCGGAAATTTGAGCAGGGGCGACGCTCAGCTTTGAAAAAAGAACAAGAGTTATTAGATCGACTGAAGCAATTACCGGATGGTGAACAAAAAGCCAAAGAAACAAAACGAATGATCGACCTGATCCGGAATTTCATTGGTTATCGTGAGTATCCAAAATACGGCATCGTGAGTCGTTACTTTGTTTATAAGCAGGCTTTGCTGAAAGAATCTGAACAACTCGTACAAGCCAACTTTATTCATGAAAAAGAAGATATTTACTATCTCACTTTTGAAGAATTTCACGAAGCTGTACGCACCAGTAAACTGGATTACCAGATCGTCGTCCAACGTAAAGACGAGTACAAGTTACATGAAAAACTGACTCCCCCGCGTGCGATCACATCTGACGGTGAAATCATTGCAGGTGAGTACAAACGAGAAAATCTCCCAGCGGGCGCTATTGTCGGTATACCTGTTTCTTGCGGAGTGATAGAAGGACGAGGACGTGTTATCTTAAACATGGAAGATGCCGATCTGGAAGATGGAGATATATTAGTCACCTCCTTTACTGACCCTAGCTGGACACCATTGTTTGTATCCATAAAAGGCTTAGTCACCGAAGTTGGTGGACTGATGACTCATGGAGCAGTTATCGCACGTGAATATGGCTTACCAGCAGTTGTGGGAGTAGAAAATGCTACCAAACTGATAAAAGATGGGCAACGAATTCGCGTACATGGAACAGAAGGGTATGTAGAAATCCTTTGACACTCCTCGGCCTTAAGGCACGAGGATTCTTAAGACATTGTGGCCTTAATATCCTATTGCTAAGGTTCCCTTGCCTCACCGCGAAAGCTCTTTGAGCATGGTGATACGCCACCCTGCGATTGCACCTGCTTTAGCACTTTCGGTTCGGGTTATCGAAAGTTGAGAAATATCAGCAAGCAACTTAACTTTGAACGCCAATAAGTATCTTTCAGTAGACAAATAACAACTCACAAATAAGAACCAACAAATAACAAATGTTATTATCATGTCGCCAGCAATTTGTCATCCATCTTTCGACAGAAGCAAGGGGTCACTACTTTAGCCCCATAATATTAATAAATATCAAAACTTAAAACTATTCCCCCTCCCATTCCAACTCCCCAAAGGTAACACTCATGTCAACTGCACAGATAACAAGCCCCAATTCCAATAATGGTTATGCCAAACAGCTACTCAGAACCTTAGTAGCTGTCAAAAAAGGGGACTTTTCAGTTCGGATGCCCATAGACCAGACCGGTCTAGCCGGGAAAATTGCAGACGAACTTAACGACATAATCGAGCTCAATCAGAGAATGGCGGCCGAACTCGATCGCATCGGCACAGTTGTCGGTAAAGAAGGCAAAATCGCCCAGCGTGCCACCATCGGCAGCGCCGAGGGGTCATGGGCAGCTAGCGTAAATTCTGTCAATACCCTAATTACAGATTTAGTGCAACCAACCTCTGAAACCGCCAGAGTAATTCGGGCCGTAGCAAAAGGAGATTTATCGCAAACCATCGCCTTAGAGATAGAAGACAGACCCCTCAAAGGAGAATTCCTCCAAACAGCCCAAATTGTCAACACAATGGTAGACCAATTGAGTTCCTTCGCATCAGAAGTAACGCGGGTTGCTAGGGAAGTAGGAACCGAAGGCAAATTAGGCGTGCAAGCTGAAGTCAGAGGAGTTGCAGGAACCTGGAAAGATTTAACGGATTCAGTTAACTCGATGGCGGGGAATTTAACAGCCCAAGTCCGCAACATTGCTGACGTGACAACCGCTGTGGCAAATGGCGATTTATCCAAAAAAATTACAGTAGATGTTAAAGGCGAAATTCTCGAACTGAAAAATACGATTAACATCATGGTGGATCAGTTGAGTTCCTTCGCATCTGAAGTAACGCGGGTGGCGAGAGAAGTAGGAACGGAAGGCAAATTAGGGGTGCAAGCAGAAGTTAAAGGAGTTGCAGGAACCTGGAAAGATTTAACGGATTCAGTTAACTCGATGGCCGGCAATCTTACCGCACAAGTACGGAACATTGCGGAAGTGACAACCGCTGTGGCAAATGGTGACTTATCTAAAAAAATTACAGTAGATGTTAAAGGTGAAATTCTGGAGTTAAAAAACACGATTAACATCATGGTGGATCAGTTAAATTCCTTCGCATCTGAAGTAACGCGGGTGGCGAGAGAAGTAGGTTCCGAAGGCAAACTCGGCGGTCAAGCAGAAGTTAAAGGAGTTGCCGGAACTTGGAAGGATTTAACTGATAGCGTTAACTTCATGGCAGGCAGTTTGACAGCACAGGTGCGGAACATCGCTGAAGTGACTACCGCTGTGGCAAAGGGCGATTTATCTAAGAAAATTACAGTAGATGTTAAAGGTGAAATTCTGGAGTTAAAAAACACTGTCAACACGATGGTTGATCAGTTAAATTCCTTCGCATCTGAAGTAACCAGGGTTGCTAGGGAAGTGGGGACAGAAGGGAAATTAGGCGTACAAGCAGAAGTGCAGGAAGTTGCAGGAACCTGGAAAGATTTAACTGATTCAGTTAACTCAATGGCAGGAAATTTAACAGCACAAGTCCGCAACATTGCTGAGGTGACGACGGCTGTTGCTAACGGTGACTTATCTAAGAAAATTACGGTACAGGTTAAAGGCGAAATTTTAGAACTGAAAAACACCATTAACGTGATGGTGGACCAGCTTAATTCCTTCGCTTCGGAAGTCACGCGGGTGGCGAGAGAAGTGGGTTCCGAAGGTAAACTCGGCGGTCAAGCGGATGTTCGAGGCGTAGCAGGAACTTGGAAGGATTTAACTGATTCAGTTAATTTTATGGCGGGTAGTTTGACAGAGCAAGTACGGAATATTGCGGCTGTTACTACTGCGGTGGCAAATGGCGACTTGTCGAAGAAAATTACAGTAGATGTTAAAGGTGAAATTCTGGAGTTAAAAAACACCGTCAACACGATGGTGGATCAGTTAAATTCCTTCGCTTCGGAAGTAACTAGGGTGGCTAGGGAAGTGGGAACGGAAGGGAAATTAGGCGTGCAAGCTGAAGTTAAAGGAGTTGCAGGAACCTGGAAAGATTTAACGGATTCAGTTAACTCGATGGCGGGTAATTTAACAGCCCAAGTGCGGAACATTGCGGAAGTGACAACGGCGGTGGCAAATGGCGATTTGTCGAAGAAAATTACCGTAGATGTTAAAGGTGAAATTCTCGAACTGAAAAACACGATTAACATCATGGTGGATCAGTTGAGTTCCTTCGCATCTGAAGTAACCAGAGTTGCTAGGGAAGTGGGAACGGAAGGTAAATTAGGTGTGCAAGCTTATGTGCGGGGTGTAGGGGGAACTTGGAAAGATTTAACCGATAATGTTAACTTGATGGCGGGGAATTTGACGGCGCAGGTGCGGAATATTGCGGAAGTGACGAAAGCGGTGGCAAATGGGGATTTGTCTAAGAAAATTACCGTCGATGTCAAAGGCGAAATTCTTGAACTGAAAGACACTATTAACGTGATGGTGGATCAGCTTAATTCCTTCGCTTCTGAGGTGACGCGGGTGGCGCGGGAGGTGGGAACTGAGGGTAAATTGGGCGGTCAAGCTGAGGTGAAAGGAGTTGCGGGAACTTGGAAAGATTTAACCGACAATGTAAACTCGATGGCGGGGAATTTGACAGCGCAGGTGCGGGGTATTGCTAAGGTTGTGACGGCGGTGGCGAATGGCGATTTGAAGCGCAAATTAATGCTGGAAGCTAAGGGAGAAATTGCGACTCTGGCAGATACGATTAACGAGATGATTGATACGCTGGCGACGTTTGCGGATCAAGTTACTACTGTGGCGCGGGAGGTGGGAATTGAAGGGAAATTGGGCGGCCAGGCGAAGGTTCCGGGCGCGGCGGGGACCTGGCGAGATTTGACGGATAATGTGAATGAGTTGGCGGCGAATTTGACTACTCAACTGCGGGCGATCGCCGAAGTGGCAATTGCTGTTACGAGAGGGGATTTAACGAGGTCAATTTCCGTAGCCACTGAGGGAGAAGTTGCCATTGTTAAGGACAACATTAACCAGATGATCGCCAATCTCCGGGAGACGACGCAGAAGAATACTGAGCAAGATTGGCTGAAAACAAACCTCGCTAAGTTCACTCGAATGCTACAAGGTCAGCGGGATTTAGAAACAGTTTCTAAACTAATTCTCTCAGAATTGACGCCGCTGGTTTCTGCTCAGCATGGCGTATTCTTTATGATGGAATCTGTGGAGCATGATCCGTTTCTCAAACTGTTAAGTACCTACGCATACCGCGAACGCAAACAGTTAGGAAATAGATTCCATTTAGGCGAAGGTTTGGTAGGACAGTGCGCCCTGGAAAAGGAACGAATACTGTTGACTGAGGTGCCGGAAAACTACGTTAAAATTGGATCGGGACTGGGAGAATCTACGCCGTTGAATGTCGTTGTTTTACCCGTACTATTTGAGGGACAAGTGACGGCAGTAATTGAGTTAGCTTCGTTCCGCCGCTTCAGCGAAATACACTTGACATTTCTCGACCAACTTACAGAAAGTATCGCCATTGTTTTAAATACAATTGCGGCGAGTATGCGGACGGAAGAGTTGCTGAAACAGTCACAGTCTTTGGCAGAAGAGTTGCAAACTCAGCAAAAGGAACTAACGGAAACTAACAAGCGTCTCGAACAACAAGCGCAGTCGCTCCGCGCATCTGAGGAACTGTTGAAGAATCAGCAGGAAGAGTTGCAACAAACGAATGAAGAACTAGAAGAACAAGCTGAATTGCTAGCGCTGCAAAATAAGGAAGTTGAGCGGAAAAACCGAGATATCGAACAGGCGAGGGGGTTGCTGGAAGAAAGAGCCGAACAGTTGGCTCTAACTTCTAAGTATAAGTCGGAGTTTCTGGCAAATATGTCTCACGAGTTGCGAACTCCGCTGAATTCGCTGTTGATTCTCGCTCGATTGCTTTCTGACAATACTGAAGGCAATTTGACTCTGAAGCAAGTTGAATACACGCGCACTATTTACTCGGCTGGAACCGATTTGTTAGGGCTGATTAATGACATCTTGGATCTCGCTAAGATTGAATCAGGCACGATGTCAGTGGAAATTGAGCAAGTGTTGTTTGCGGAATTGCGAGATCATTTGGATCGAACTTTCCGCCAAATCGCCCTGGATAAGAAGTTGAGTTTTCAAATCGAGCTTGAGGGTGGGTTGCCAAAAGGTCTCTATACTGATGCTAAACGGCTGCAACAAGTTTTGAAGAATCTCCTCTCGAATGCGTTTAAGTTTACAGAGCGAGGTGAGGTGAAATTGTGTGTCGAAGTAGCGCGGGAAGGGTGGAGTTTAGAGATAGAAAGTTTAACGAGTTCCCCTACTGTTTTGGCTTTCGCCGTTAGCGATACGGGGATTGGGATTTCTGCTGAAAAACACAGGGTTATTTTTGAGGCTTTCCAACAAGCTGATGGTAGCACTAGCCGCAAATACGGGGGCACGGGTTTGGGTTTGTCAATTAGTAGAGAAATCGCTAATTTGTTAGGCGGAGAAATTAAATTGACAAGTCGCCCTGGTGAGGGTAGTAGGTTCACGCTTTATCTGCCGCAAACTTACCAAGAATCGCGAATAATGAATGATCAGGAATCGGGAATGGGCAAGCAAATGGCTCAATTGCCGGCTGCTATTTCTTCTGCAGTTCCTTCGCCGAATTTCAACTTGCCGATCGCCCCTTATCCATCACCTATTATCGCGGATGACCGGGAAAGTGTCGAGTCCGGCGATCGCGTACTGTTGATTATTGAAGATGACGTGAACTTCGCTCGCATTCTTTTGGATATGGCGCGGGATCAGGGTTTTAAAGGTTTAGTGGCTTTACGGAGCGATATCGGTTTGGCGATGGCGCGAGAGTTCAAGCCAACTGCGATTATGCTGGATCTAAATTTGCCTGTGATGGATGGCTGGACAGTGCTGGATCGCTTGAAGCATGATACGAATACGCGCCACATTCCGGTTCACATTGTATCAGTTGAAGAAGGGCGGCAGCGCAGTTTGCAGTTAGGGGCGATCGCCTATTTGCAAAAACCTGTTAGCAGCGAAGCTTTGAGCAAAGCTTTGACTGATATTAAGGGTTTTGTCGATCGGCGAGTCAAGAATCTGCTAGTGGTGGAAGACGACGAAACGCAGCGTCTGAGCATTGTGGATTTAATCGGCAATCACGATGTTTCTACAACGGCTGTGGGGAGTGGTGCAGAGGCGCTAGCAACTTTGAAATTGGGGCATTTTGACTGCATTGTCCTCGATTTGGGACTGCCAGATATGACGGGTTTTGAACTGATCGAGCAGATCAAGCAAGATGCAGCTTTAAAAAGTCTGCCGATTATTGTTTATACGGGCAAAGAGTTGACGAGAGCCGAAGAAACTCAACTGAAGCGGATGGCGGAAACAATCATTGTTAAAGATGTGCGATCGCCGGAACGTTTGTTAGATGAAACAGCTTTGTTTTTGCACCGAGTCCAAGCAAATTTGCCGGAACCCAAGCGCCAAATGCTAGAGCAATTGTATCAAACAGATTCGACCCTCGCGGGCAAAAAAGTCTTGATTGTTGACGACGATATGCGGAATATTTTCGCCCTGACGAGTATGCTAGAGCGCCATCAAATGCAAATTGTGTTTGCTGAAAACGGCAGACAGGGCATTGCTACATTGCAAAATACACCTGACATAAATATTGTGTTGATGGACGTGATGATGCCAGAGATGGACGGTTATGAAACAATGCAAGCAATTCGTAATATGCCTCAATTCGCTGCGCTGCCAATGATTGCTCTTACTGCGAAAGCTATGAAGGGCGATCGGGAAAAATGTATCGAAGCTGGTGCGTCTGACTACATTACCAAACCTGTGGATACGGAACAGTTACTATCGCTGCTGCGTGTCTGGCTTTATCGATAATAGAAGTAAGTTGTCCGTTGACTGTTGTTAGTTGTCATTAGTGAGCAGTGAGCAGTCAACAGTCAACAGTCAACAGTCAACAGTCAACAGTCAACAGTCAACAGTCAAAAATGCCCAATAACCAATTAGTAATTAGAAATGCCCGAAAGCCATGAACTGGAAACAATCGAAATTCAACTCCTACTAGAAGGAATGTTTCGCTATTACGGATTTGATTTTCGTAATTATGCTCTTGCCTCTCTCAAGCGCCGTATTTGGAACACTATTCGCTCGGAACAGCTCACCACTGTCTCTGCACTTCAGGAAAAGGTACTTCACAATCCTGCTTACCTAGATCGTTTACTGCTAGACATTTCTGTCAATGTAACGGCGATGTTTCGCGATCCCAGCTTTTACATTAGTTTCAGAAATAAAGTGGTGCCGCTGCTGCGTACTTATCCTTTTATTCGGATTTGGCACGCTGGATGTTCAACGGGAGAAGAAGTATATTCTATGGCAATCTTGCTGCAAGAAGAAGGACTGTATGACCGTTGTCGGATTTACGCTACGGACATGAATGAATTAGTTTTAAAAACAGCCAAAATGGGGATATTCCCGCTGAAACAAATGCAAGAATATACGCAACTATACCACCAAGCGGGTGGCAAGAAAGCGTTTTCTGAGTATTACACTGCTGCCTATGAAAATGCTATTTTTCGCTCTTCACTTAAAGATAATATTGTCTTTGCTCATCACAACTTAGCAACGGATACTTCTTTTAATGAATTTAATGTGATCTTGTGCCGGAATGTGATGATTTATTTCAATTCACACCTCCAAGAGCGGGTACACAAGCTTTTTTATGAGAGCATGGGAATGTTTGGAGTTTTAGGGCTGGGACATCAGGAGTCTCTGATTTTTACACCTTATGAAAAATACTATGAAGCAATTGAAAGTAGCGATAAACTCTACCGCCGAGTTAAATAAAAACAATTTTGAAATAGTGGTTGTTGGCACGTCTTTGGGAGGGCTAGAGGCTCTGACTGTGCTGCTGGCAGATTTGCCACAAAGCTTTCCTTTGCCTGTAGTTATTGTCCAACACCGCCATAAGAGTTCTCAGGATAGGCTTACTGATGTTTTACAACAGCAAAGCTCTCTCCAAATCACAGAGGCCCAAGACAAAGAGGAGATCGTACCTGGACGGGTTTACTTGGCTCCTGCTGACTATCACTTGCTAATAGAATCGCCGTCTGACGAGGAGTTGAGCCTGTATGAAAACGACTTTACAGAATGGGGGAGCGTGGCAGTGGAGTCAATCCATAATTCAAAATCCCTAATCCCCAATCGCGGAACTCCTAAATTTGCACTATCAACTGAGGCTCCTGTGTGCTACGCGCGGCCCTCAATCGATGTGCTGTTTGAGTCTGCTGCTGATGCCTTTGGGGAGAAAGTTATCGGCATAATTTTAACGGGAGCTAGTTCTGATGGGAGTGAAGGGCTGGCAAAAATTAAAGCTGAGGGAGGATTGACATTTGTGGAGGAACCGGCTTCGGCTCAATGCCGGACAATGCCGGCCTCCGCGATCGCAAATGTTGAAGTAGACTGGATTTTACCCCTCTCTAAAATCGCTCCCTGTTTAGTCAATTTGCTAAGAATTAAAGATTAAAAAAATTATGAATCTGCAGCGCCCCGATCGAGTAAATGTCCTTTTAGTTGACGATCGCCCAGAAAATTTGGTAGCTCTAGAAGCTATCCTCAACAGCCCCTCTTATCATCTAGTACAAGCTAATTCGGGCGCTGAGGCTCTGAGATGTCTGCTTAATCAAGATTTTGCGGTAATTTTGCTTGATGTGCAGATGCCGGGAATGGATGGATTTGAGACAGCAACATTGATTCGCTCTAGAGATCGATCGCGATCGACTCCGATTATTTTTATCACAGCATTCAGCAGTAATGACACCCACGTGTTTAAAGGTTATTCTCTGGGTGCGGTGGATTACCTCTTCAAACCCTTGGAACCGGAAATATTGACATCGAAGGTGCAGGTATTTGTGGAATTGTTCCAAAAAACAGTCGAGGTGAAGCAGCAAGCAACACAGTTAGCTGCTGTTAATAGTGAACTAAGTAAAAGTGAAGAGCGGTTTCGCACTTTGTGTGCTTGTTCGCCGCTGGGAATTTACTTAGCTGACGTTGAAGGCCGCTGTACATACATCAATCCCCGTTGTCAAGCGATTTGCGGGTTAACTTTGGAGGAAAGTTTAGCAGAGATTTGGCAGCGGTCAGTTCATGAAGAAGATCGCGATCGCGTAGTAGCACATTGGTTAGCTTGGATTAAAGAAGGCCACGAATATTCTAATGAGTTTCGATTAGCTGGGAGCGAAACTGTGCGTTGGATTAACGTACAGTCGTCCCCAATGTTTTCGGATTTGGGAAAACTGATCGGTCACGTGGGTACGGTTAGAGATGTCACAGACCGCAAGCAAGCAGAGGAAGAACGCGGCCGACTAATCCGCGAACAAGTGGCGCGGCAGGAAGCTGAGAGAGCTAACCAGATGAAGGATGAATTTCTCGCGATTCTTTCTCACGAACTCCGCACTCCTTTAAATGCAATTCTCGGCTGGTCTAGGCTGCTTCGTAGCAAAACATTTGACCAAAACACTATTGAAAAAGCCCTAGAAACAATTGAGCGCAATGCTAAATCTCAAGCTCAACTCATCGAAGATATTTTAGATGTTTCGCGGATTCTCCGGGGGAAACTAAATTTTAATATGCATCCGATTCGGTTGGAATCTGCGATCAAGCTGGCAATAGATTCTTTGCAGCCGCTGACTGAGGAAAAATCAATAGTCATAGAATTAACGTGCAGTCCAAATGTAGGTGAAGTTATCGGCGATTTCGATCGCTTGCAGCAAATTGTATGGAATTTGCTGTCAAATGCGATTAAGTTTAGTCCGCAAGAGGGTAAAGTAGAGGTGCGGTTGGAGTCAGTTGGCGATGAGGCTCAAATTCAGATAATTGATAGCGGCATTGGTATCGCTCCTGATTTTTTGCCTTATGTTTTCGATCGCTTCCGCCAAGCTGATAGCAGCACAACTAGGTCTTACGGGGGTTTGGGACTGGGATTGGCGATCGTCCGTCACTTGGTGGAACAGCACGGCGGTAAGGTATATGCAGAAAATAATCCGGGCGAGGGTGCGAAATTTACGGTGGCTCTACCTCTTGCACAGAGGAACGCCCTCGCGGATGACGATGATTGGTCGCAGCTCAATGACCAGGCCGGAACCCTCCCAACTCTGGCTAATTTGCAATTGCTGGTGGTGGATGATGACGATGACACGCGGGAGTTTTTGATTGCTTTACTGGAAGACCAAGGAGCTATGGTGCGATCGGCGGCATCGGTGGCCGGGGCTCTAGATACACTGGATAGTTATTGGCCGGATCTGCTGCTGAGCGACATTGGAATGCCGGAAGCAGACGGCTACGAGTTGATGGCGCGGGTGAGAGAAATGGAAAGGCTCAGGGGTGGAAAGATGCCTGCGATCGCCCTGACAGCCTACGCGAGAGAGGAAGAGCGCAAGCAAGCGCTGGAAGCTGGTTTCCAGATGCACTTATCTAAACCAGTTGACATCACTAAGTTAATTGCCGCAATTGCTAACCTCACAGGAATGCTCGGAAATCCTGAACCGACAGACTCGGCGGTTGAAACCGCTTTATTGACCCCCCAATCCCGTGCCGATTACTGAGAAAAATATTAAGCTAGCTAAAAGGACAAGCGATCGACAGTTGGGAACAAGACACTCGTTTTTCCACAAAAAACTGGATATTTGCCGTTTTTTTGCTTCAACCTGCCGTCAAAGTACAAAATTACCCGCCAATCAATACATGAATATTTTTAGCAGTCTGCTTTCTGGCCCAACTCAAGCACCCCAAGTCAAAAAACAGCGTCGAGGCATTGAAATTAAGTCGGAACGCGAAATCGAAATTATGCGGCAGGCAGCGAAAATCGTTGCAACGGTACTCAAAGAAATTTCCCAAATGGTGAAACCGGGAATGACTACTGCTGATTTGGATGCTTATGCGGAAAAACGCATCCGTTCTATGGGTGCAACTCCGAGTTTTAAAGGCTATCACGGTTTCACAGGCTCGATTTGCTCTAGCATTAATAACGAAGTTGTTCACGGCATCCCCAGCGCCAAAAAGGTAATTCGGGCCGGAGATGTTCTTAAAGTAGATACGGGGGCATATTACCAAGGTTTTCACGGCGATTCTTGCATTACGATCGCAGTTGTGGAAGTGACTCCCGAATCTGCAAAATTAATCCGAGTCGCAGAAGAAGCTCTCTACAAAGGCATCGAACAAGTGAAGGCTGGAGCCTATTTGCTCGATCTGGCTGGTGCGATCGAAGATCATGTCAAAAGCAACGGTTTTAGCATCGTTGAGGAGTTTACGGGCCACGGTGTCGGGCGAAATTTGCACGAGGAACCGTCGGTTTTCAATTTCCGCACCCGCGAAATGCCAAACGTGAAATTGCGATCGGGCATGACATTGGCGATCGAACCAATTCTGAATGCCGGTTCTAAGTACACTCGGACGCTTTCTGACAAGTGGACTGCTGTAACGGTTGACAATGCTATGTCTGCTCAGTTTGAGCATACTGTGTTGGTGACGGAAACTGGCTATGAAATTTTGACCGATCGTTCAAAAGTTTAAGTCGGAATAGTTCAAGAATAGACAAGATTGTAAAAGTCGGTTTAATCAGATTTTGCTCGTTACCAGGCTCTGCCTGGTAATGCAGATCCGGAGGCTCTGCCTCCTTTTATCTCGCAACTTACACGAGAGAGGACTGTAGGAGATGCTTAAGTTATTAAGTTTTCGATCCTATGATATTATAACTACTCCTAACTATTTTGGTAATCTTGTCTGTTGCAGCAAAACAAAACTCAAAACTCAAGAGTTTTACCACAATTTTTTGAATTGCTTCTATAGATGGAGTAAAAAAATAGTTGAATTCGGCTAATTTCAAAGATAATAGTGATAAAACGTAAGGGTAACGGATATGTTAGCACGATTATTATTGGTAGATGATGAACCGGGCTTGCGGGAAGCGGTACAAGCTTATTTGGAAGATAGCGATTTTGCGGTTGAGGTTGCCAGTAATGCTCGGGATGGGTGGGAACTCTTGCAGCAGTACAATCCCGATTTGGTGATTTCAGACATTATGATGCCCCAGGTGGACGGTTATCAATTTCTGAAGCAAGTGCGGGAAGATCCTCGCTATAAGGCTTTGCCGGTGGTGTTTTTGACGGCTAAGGGGATGACGAGCGATCGTATTCAAGGCTATCAAGCAGGCTGCGATGCTTATCTTTCTAAGCCCTTCGATCCCGACGAATTAGTAGCAATAGTAACCAATTTGCTGGCCCGTCGCGCGGCCGCTAAGGAGAAGAGCGAAAATGCTGAAAGTCCAGATATTGCTGCTTTGACAAGCCAAATGGCGAGAATTGAGTCTTTGCTGAGTGGGCGGAGTTCGATCGCCCAAAGTCCTTCGCCGATTAAAATTGATTTGACTCCGCGAGAACAAAGTGTTTTGGATTTGGTTGCTCAAGGTTTGATGAATAAGGAAATTGCCCGCCGCTTGGAAACTAGCGTGCGTAATGTGGAAAAGTACGTCAGCCGTTTGTTTAGCAAGACGGGTACTAACAGCCGTACTGAGTTGGTTCGCTTCGCTCTCGAACACGGCTTGACGAAATAGGAGCCCTCTCGGGTTGGCTGGAGGCTCTTCCTTGCTTATCTGCGTTACCAGGAAGAGCCTGTTCAGTTGACAGTTGACAGTTGACAGTTGATAGTTGATAGCGACCTCTACCTGGAAGGAAGAGGATTGGAGTAATGAATAGTCTTGTTTTAATTTCTCCCTACAAGGCTTGGGGCTTTAAACAAATTCTTTCTGGTAACGAGAATTATGCAAAAAATTAGAAATGTTAAGATATAAGTATTGACAGATATCCGGTAGCTGTGGTATTTCACATCAGCTTGCTGGTGGCAGCGCGGGAGTGCGAAAACTGGTGTGCGAAAACTGGTGTGCGATTCCCTACGGGATAGCTACGCTTCACGAACTTCTCACGGCTTTGAGTCTGAGATGAACACTCGCAAAAGCTGGGGAATTACTTAACGGGAAAACCTGAATGTTTAAGAGTTTTCACGTAGTAAATAGAAAGGCAAACACTTGACCGGATATGCTCCGTTAAGCAAACTTGCCGCGAAGAGTCACAGATCAGGTTATATCCTATGGAAAAGCAAGCCACTATTAATTAATGACTCTGCTCAAAAACGGATACTTGTGAACTGCCGGAGAGGTAAGTAGCCCACAATTTTATGCCCTAGTTCCAGCTCTCAGATTCATCTGTGGAGTAAAGCTAAAATCTAAAATCGACTCACAGCGCTCTAAAGTAGCGGCGGATGTTGAATTTATAGCAGCACCAAAGTTTAGTTTATACTAGGAGGATAGCATGAGGAAAATCACGGCGCGACAAACTATACGTGCCATAGTAGCACTGCCACTCCTACTAATAGCCAATACAACTCAAGCTTTTGCCGCTGATACCGGTCAGAAAATAGATCCAATTAAGAAAGTTTCGGATTTTGGCGATGAGCTAGATTTTGATATTGGGCCACCAACAACCATCAGCATTGAAGAAAGCGAGGATTGGGATGAACCTGATTTTGCAGCTACTTTAGATATCGAGATTAGTAAATTTATGACAAAAAATCTTCAAGCTGTAATTGATGAGCCGCCGCCGGTAGTTTATCTCAGTGATGCAAGGGGTCAGTCAACCCGGGAATGCCGGATTTCTGGGATCTGCGAATAACTGAATCGGATTTGCGCGATTTGGGCGATGGCTGGGAGCCCCGCAAACAAAAACTCTTTTGCTGGGTAGAATTTGAGCAATCATCAAGATTTCAGTAAAATCCGGTTGATTTTGCTGGGAATATGCGAATAACAGAGTATGTATTTTTTGGGTATGCTTTAATGCGATCGGCTAAAACAATAAGTAGGCAGGCTGAAATAAACTTAACTAATTGATAGTTCCCCGTGATTGGAAATCGCCCACAAGGGCAGAAATAAAATTAATCAGATGATTCTTCGCAGTGATTTGCCAACGTAAAAACGGGTAAAAGTAAACTTAGAGCAACCGCCAAAACGGTTAGGAAGTTCTTAATTGCACTTCCCCTGCAGTCGATTGCTTCCATCCGTTACATCCGTTAAATAATCCGTCGATTCCTTCCATCCGTTACATCCGTTACATCCTTTACATCCGTTAAATAATCCGTTGCCGAACTTCCATCCTTTACATCCGTTAAATAATCCGTTGCCGAACTTCCTTTTTTCGACAGTTTACAGCACCTATCCTGAGAAATTTTTCAAATATTAATTATGATTAATTCGCACTGCCAGCAAGACACCGCAGCACAGCAAAACAAAAGTTCGCTGCAAACTCTCACCCGGACTCTCTCGATGTCTCAGGGGCAATTTTCGCTGATTTTGGTGCGGTGCAATTACAGCGCTATGAGAGAGGAAACTGTACGGCAATTGCGGGAGGAGTCTGGTATCGAGATTCGAGAAATTGTCCTTCCCGCATCTGTTAAAACTCTTTACACGACGATAGAAACCAAACTTTCCTGCAGCCATCCGCCAGCTTTAATGGTGTTTGGATTGGAATCGGTAAGTGCGATCGATCGAGTGCTGACTTCTACCAACTACGTGAGGGAAGAATTTCGGAATAATTTTCCCTTCCCGGTGGTGCTGTGGGTGACAGACAAAATCTTAAAAAAACTGATTCGGTTAGTAACAGATATCGAAACTTGGACGACAAGCGTTGAATTTGTGATTGGCCCCGACGACTTGGTGGATTTCCTGGGCAAAAGTGCCGATCGCATTTTTTCCAACATTTTAGAAAGTGGCAATTGGCGTTTAACTAATTCTGCCATTCTCGGGGCCAATTCTTTGAGTGAACTAGAGTCGGCTAGCCAAGACTTGCAAACTTGCAACATCAGGTTAGAACCAGCTATTGAAGCGAGTTTGCAATTTATTCGCGGTAGGCACGAATATGCTTGTCAGCGCATCCCTGCGGCTATTGAATTGTATCAAAAAAGTCTGAGTTTTTGGAAGTATCAAGTAGCATTTATTGGAGCAAAAACAGAATTTAGTGATTTGTTATTTACCGTTCACCCAGCACCGGTGTTAGAGGGAATTCTGCTATTCCACATCGGTCTTTGCTACCGCTTCCAAGCAGAACAACACCGCAGCGGCAACCGTCCTTACTGGACGGAAGCTAAGAATTATTTTCAGGAATGTATTGATGTTTTAGAACGGGCGGGACGGCCGGATGCCGTTGGTATATTCATCAATCAACTTGGCGAAGTATTGCAGCATTTAGAAGATTGGGATGCACTCTGGAATTTAGCGATCAAAGCTCGGAGGTTACATGAAAATATGGAAAATACAGCAGTTAATTTGGCTCAAGATTACGGCTTTTTGGCTAGAGTAGCCTTAGAGCAAAAGAACTGGCAAGGGGCGAAAGAATGGGCTTTAGTGGCTCTAGACGTTCTCAACTCAAATTTAGAAGCGATGGGACATGGAACCCCTGTAAAGTCGCAGCATCTAGGCTTATATCTGTTAATTTTAGCAGAGGCCCAGAGTCAGTTGGGTGAGGTGCAGGAGGCGATCGCCCATTTAGAGCTTGCTCGCTTGGAAACCGAACCTTGCTACAACCCGCAACTGTATTTGCGGGTTTTAGAAATGCTGCGATCGCTCTATTTTCAGCGGGGAGAATATCTCGAAGCATTTCAAATTAAGCAAGATTATCGAGCGGTGGAACACACGTATCGGTTCCGAGCTTTTATTGGAGCCGGAAAGTTGCAGCCGCACAGAGAAGCGGTTAATTCCGTCGCCGAAACTCTTGCCGACGCTGCTACTATTGCTGACGAAATTACAGCTTCCGGTAGAGAGCAAGACCTCAACCGCTTGATATATAGGATGAACAATACCCCCGACAAACTGACAGTAATTTACGGTCAGTCTGGAGTTGGCAAAAGTTCAATAGTCACGGGAGGATTAGTACCAGCTCTCAAACAAAAAAAAATAGAAATGCGGACTGTTTTGCCCGTAGTGCTGCAAGTTTACAACAACTGGCCGCGGGAATTTACCAGACAGTTATCTGCTGGAAAAGCTGAAATATTCGATCCGGAAATTGCCGAAGCAGTACCTGAAATTTCTCCGGTAGATTTGACCGTAGAAGCAGGTGGAGTCAAGGGAAATCTTATTTCGGGATTTCACGGTGGCTCGACTGGGAATAATGAGGATCAAAGGGAGCAGTCACAGCCAGTAGAATTAATCATACAACAACAGGCGATCGAATACGAAAACATTATCAAGGATCTGCAAAGAAATTCCGAACATTTAGTGACTGTTCTGATATTTGACCAATTTGAAGAATTTTTTTTCGTCTGGAAAGAGCCAGCGGAAAGACAGAGATTTTTTGATTTTTTGCGGGAATGCTTGAAAATCAAGTATTTAAAAGTCGTCCTGTGTTTGCGGGAAGATTACCTGCACTATTTGCTGGAATTTTCCCGACCCAAAAACCAGACAGGATTCGTTAACAATGATATTTTGGAGGACATTCTCAGCAAAAACATTCTGTTTTATTTGGGAAATTTTTCGCTAGTCGATGCGCGATCGGTAATTCGCACTTTAACTGAGCGAGCGCAGTTTTACTTAGAACCAGAGCTGATCGAAGAATTAGTCAAAGATTTAGCTGGAGAATTGGGAGAAGTCCGCCCGATCGAACTACAACTTGTCGGCGCTCAACTGCAACAAGAGAACATTAGAACTTTAACTCAATATCAGGAACTTGGCAACAATCCGCAACAAAAGTTAGTCGAAAGGTTTCTCGAAGAAGTCATCAAAGATTGCGGCCCGGAAAATGAAGTAGCGGCGCGCCGAGTATTATATTTGCTAACCGATGAAGAGGAGATACGTCCCCTAAAAACCCGCGCCGAATTAGCTTCAAATTTAGCGACATTTGCTGAATCTGACAAGTTAGATTTAGTCTTAGAACTGTTAGTAAACTCTGGTTTAGTTTTTCGATGGACGGAACTACCGGCAGAGCTTTATCAGCTCGTTCACGATTATTTAGTTAGCTTCATTCGCCAGCAGCAAGAATTAGATAAAAAGGCAGAAGTTGAGGAACTGCGAAAGCAAAACCAAATTAACCGAGATGAAATTGAACAAATTCGCAAAGACAGAGAGCAAGATGCTTTGCTGTCGGAAGCTAGAGACAAACAGTACCAAGCGGAAGCTCAACTTTACCACACTCGGAGATGGCAATTGCGGGCGGCGGTTCTAGGAGTGCTTGTACTCGCAGGTGTTTCGGGGATGGCATTCGAGCAAGCAAAATTAGCGGAAAGCGCACGGCAAGAAGCAGAAAAAAGTCGGACTGATGCCCTAAATTCGGCGTCGGAAGCTTTGGTGCTTTCTAATGAAAAAAATCAATTAGGAGTGTTGGGAAATAGTATCAAAATCGCCAGAGATTCTCTGAAAAGTACAGCGCTGCCTGTGGATACTAAAAATCAAATTGCTGAGAGACTCAGACAATCAGTTTCCGGGGTGCAAGAACGCAACCGTTTCGAGCAGCATAGCAAGTTTGTTTTGGATGTGAGTGTCAGTCCCGATGGCAATTCAGTTGCTTCGGCAAGTGCTGACAAAACTGTTAAATTGTGGAGCAAAGAAGGTAAGTTATTAAAAACTTTCAATCACCCAGATAGCGTGACGAGTGTTAGTTTTAGCCCGGATGGGAAAACGATCGCTACTGGTTGTGCCGATCGTACAATTAGAATTTGGCAAGTAGATAACGACAAAAGTGCGATTCCCTACGGGATAGCTCCGCTTCACGGCATTTTATCCGGCCACCGCGATATCGTCACCAGCGTCAGTTTCAGTCCCGACGGCAAAACCCTAGCTTCCGCCAGTCACGACAACACCGTCAAAATCTGGAACCTTGCGAACAAAAAATTGCTGCAAACCTTAACCGGACACAAAGACTGGGTGCTCGGCGTCAGTTTCAGCCCCGACGGCCAAACAATAGCCTCAGCAAGTGTTGACAAAACTGTCAAACTTTGGAACCGAGAAAGTAAAACCCAGAAATTTACAATTAATCCCAAAACATTAACCAAACATTCTGACATTGTGTACAGCATTAAGTTCAGTCCAAACAGTCGAGAACTCGTCTCAGCAAGTGCCGACACCACAGCCAAAGTTTGGAACCGAAACGGTGAGGAAATCAGAACTCTCAAAGGACACAACGATGAAGTTGTCAGCGCAAGTTTCAGTCGCGACGGCGAAAAAATTGTCACCGGCAGTGCAGACGATACGGTAAAAGTTTGGAGTCGCAGCGGCACTTTGCTCAACACTTTTCGAGGACATCAAGACGACGTAAGGGCCGTAAGTTTCAGCGGGGACGGCACTATTGCTTCGGCAAGTAAGGACAAAATGGTGAAACTTTGGAAACCTGACAGCACTCCGTTGAATAAGATTTTATCGGGACACGGAGACTGGGTTTACCAAGTCAGTTTTAGTGCGGACGGCAAAACAATTGCTTCTGCTAGCGGCGACAAAACCGTGAGACTTTGGCGCCCTGACGGCAGTTTATTCAAAACCTTAGCAGATCACAAGGATTCTGTTACCTGGGTGAGCATTTCGCCGGACAATAAAAATGTTGTTTCTGCCAGCAATGACAAAACGGTGAAAGTTTGGAGTTTAGACGGGAAACTGTTAGATACTCTGAGCCACAGCGGCGTTGTTAGAAGCGTGAGTTTTAGTCCAGACGGAAAGATAATTGCCGCCGCCAATGCCGATCGCAAATTGTATCTCTGGCGCTGGAACGGTTCTAAAGCAACTTTGCTTGCAAAACTCGATCACAGCAATCCAGTAATTAGCGTTAGCTTCAGTCCTGACGGCAAAACAATTGCTACTGCTACCGCTGCTGAGGACAAGGCAAGCGGGAAGAAAAATGCTTTTGAAATTACCGGAGAAAAGAGAGTTTACCTCTGGCAATTTAACGGTGCGTCGGCGAAAATTCTGAAAACTCTCGACCACCAAGACAGTGTTAAAAATGTTAGTTTCAGTCCCGAAGGCAAGACTATTGCTGCTGCTTGCGCTGACAAAAAAGTTTACTTGTGGGGGTTTGATGGCAAGGTAGCAAATTTAACTGAAAAACTCGACCACAGCGATACTGTAGAAAGCGTGAGTTTTAGTCCAGACGGCAAGTTGATTGCGGCGGCGAGTGGGGGAAATACTGTTAAGCTGTGGGATTTTGATGGCAAGAAGGCGCTGCTATCGAAGACTTTGGAGTCGAGCGATCGGGTGTTGAGCGTTACTTTTAGTTCGGATAGCAAAATTCTGGCTTTTGCTAGCAGGGATAGAAGTGTAATTTTGTGGCCTGTGGAGAATTTGGAACTGAATAATATCATTGCTCGCAGTTGCGAGTGGTTGGGAGATTATTTGCAGAATGACCCGAATGTTGCTGAGGGCGATCGACTGCTGTGTCTTGGGTTTGGGAAGCAGGCTTTAAATAAGAAGAAGTAAACCTTCATTCAGTTGACAGTTGACAGTTGACAGTTGACAGTTGACAGCTTGCCCTGAGCTTGTCGAAGGGTTGACAGCAAACAGGTTGACAGTTGACAGGTTGCTTAGAGAAGGGTTGACAGCACTTGACAAAAGAAGGAAGAGGATTGGAGTAATGAATAGTCTGATTTTAAAGCCTCTCCCTACAAGGGAGAGGCTTTAAACCAATTCTTTCTGGTAAAATAAGATGGCGGTTGGAACCGCCGGGTCTTCTTAAAACATCTATCTATTGACTCATTTTTTGTGCTGTAAATTTGCGGTAAATTAGATTAATAAACTTAACTGCCCATCAATTCGCAATTCAAACAAAAGGTAAGCCGCATGGAAATCAACTCCCAAAATATCCAACCCGTTCCGCCATTCAACGAGACAAACGAGGAAACACCAGAGATAGGTGGCGGTTTGCCCGTAATAGAATATTGGGCAGAACATACATTGTCCCCGGAAGGCGCGAAACTTTGGAAAACTTTGCTGCACAAAAGTGCTTGTTTGTCATGTTCTTGGGGCACTGGCGGGCAGAAAGGAGGTTTTACAAATGAAGAGGGCGAAAAACTGCAGCGGTGCATGAAAAGCGTTGAAGCAATTTCCGCTGAAATCAAGCCGGCTATCTCAACTCAATTTTTTGAAAAGAAGAGTATTGCAGAACTTCAGCAATTAACTTCAATGGAAGCCGATAGGTTGGGAAGGCTGAGTTTTCCGATGATTTTGCGGGCGGGTTCATCTCATTACGATCGCATTTCTTGGGAAGAAGTTTATCAAATTGCCGAAGCTGCTTTTCGTAAAACCCCCGAAAGAGTGGCATCTTACAGTTCCGGTCGCTCTTCAAACGAAGCGGCTTTTCTGCTGCAATTGATGATGCGGGCGATGGGTTCCAATAACTTAGCAGATTGTTCGGATCTCTGCCACGCTCCCTCGACAACTGGCTTAAGCGAAATGTTTGCCACACGCACCTCGGTAGTGAGTTTAGAAAACTTGAAGCAAGCAGATTGCGTCGTACTCGCGGGCGCAAATTCTGCCTACAACCATCCCCGCTTGATGAACGAGTTAATTAAAATTCGCGACAAAGGCGGTAAAATAATTGTAATCAATCCGGTGATGGAAATCGGGTTAGTCAAGTTTGGTTCTCCCGCATTTCCCGTCAAGTCGCTCATCCCCGGTTCCGATATTTCCTCCTTATACTTGCAACCAATTCCGGGCAGCGATACGGCGCTATTTGTCGGCATTCAAAAGTCTATAATTGAACAAGGATTGCTGGACAAAAAATACTTACAAGCCTATACAGAAGGCTGGGAATCAGTAGTCCAGCACGCCAGCGAAACCGATTGGGAAACTATTACTAAAACCTGCGGAGTTTCCCAAGCCGAAATTGAGGAGGCAGCCAAAATTATCGGCACTTCACAGCGAGTTGTCTTTGGTTGGGCGATGGGAATTACCCAACACGATAACGGTGTAGATAATGTTTTCAGCATTGCCAATACTGCCTTAATGACAGGAAATGTTGGCAAAGAAGGTGCTGGATTAATGCCCGTCAGAGGACACTCAAACGTCCAAGGATTCGGCTCTATGGGCGTCACTGTGAATCTGAAAAAAGAAATTCAACAAGCTTTAGAAAAGTTATTAAATCGTCCCCTCAGTCCTGTTAAGGGCTACGACACTCGATCGCTCATTGAAGCAGCAGATGCAGGCAAAGTCGATACGCTGATCTGTCTGGGCGGTAATTTGTATGGGGCGAATCCAGATTCAACTCAGGCAAAACGCGCTTTAAGCAATGTTGAAACCGTTATATACCTCGCAACCAAACCGAATTTAGGGCATTTTCACGGATTGGCAAAGCACAATACAATTGTGATTCCTGTGCTGAATCGCTTTGAAAATCCCCACAAAACAACGGTGGAATCTGGGAATAATTTTGTGCGTTTAAATGATGAGGGCGAAACTCATCTCAAAAATGCCGATCTGATTTCAGAGGTAGAATTCTTGACGGAATTAGCTAGCAGAATTCACGGCGAGTTTCCGGTTCATTGGCGCCTACTCCAAGACACAAAATACGTGCGCCAATTGATTGCTCAAACTATTCCGGGCTATGAAAAATTAGGGACAATTGATAGAACAAAAGAGGAATTTACGATCGCAGGTCGCATTTTTACAGAACCTAAATTTCCTACTGATTCCGGCAAAGCAAAGATGTTTGTTACACCTTTGCCAGTCCTGAAACTACCCGCAGCCCAAGAGTTTGGAGCATCAGAATCAGTGCGAGGTTTAGTTGTGGCATTGATGACGGGACGCAGCTATTCTCAGCACAATACTGTGGTTTCCAAAATTGATGACAAGTACCGGGGAATGCCTCACCGCAACTGCATTTTGATGAACCGCGCGGATGCCGAAAGTGTGGGTGTGCAGGAACATCAGCGGGTTACGGTGCAGGGAAATGTGGGGAAAATGGAAAATGTCGAGGTGATTTACGGGGCGGTTCGTGAGGGGGCTGCTTTGATGTTTTATCCTGAAGTTAATGTGATTTTTCACCCGGAAATTGAAAAGCGATCGGGTACGCCTGCTTACAAGCGCGTACCTGCTTTTGTATACGCAGAAGCATGAGGTTTGCTGCGAAATATTTATCCGTTTGGTGCATTTAGTTTATACTTGTATCTTTGGGGCGCTGCTCAGAGCAACGGCCGACAAGAGTTTCAATAAAAATAAGCACCAGACGGACGACTAATGTAGGGTTACACAGCGCACCAGACGACTAATTTTGTCAAGGAGAAAGTGATGAAATCAGATCTAAAAATTGCGATCGCCAATTCATAAAAACGGGAAAATGGCAAAAGTGCGATCGATCTAATTCCGTTAGAAAGTGGTGACAGATTGACGCGGCATGAATTTGAGCGTCGCTATGAGATGATGCCACACGGGAAAAAAGCAGAATTGATTGAAGGAGTGGTTTATATTGCATCAGCGCTGCGACATAGAAAGCATGGCAAACCTCACAGTTTGATTATGGGTTGGTTGGGGGTTTACTACGCTGCAACGCCGGGAGTAGACTTGTCAGATGCTGCTACAGTGCGTCTCGATGAAGATAGCGAACCGCAACCGGATGCGCTGCTGCGAATCGATGTCGGCGGACAATCTACTGTTAGCGATGACGATTATCTGGAAGGGGCACCGGAGTTGGTGGTAGAAATTGCTGCAAGCAGCGCTTCCTACGATTTGCACGACAAGTTAAGAATTTACCGCCGTCATCGAGTGCAAGAATATTTGGTATGGAGAACTTACCAGCAAAGATTTGATTGGCTGAGGTTGAGGGAAGGCGAATATATTGCATTATAACCTAATGCTGATGGTGTAATTTGCAGTGAATTTTTTCCGGGATTGCAGTTGTCTGTATCAGCTTTGTTAGCAGGAAATTTAGCTGAGGTTTTAGCTGTTTTGCAGCAAGTTTGGATACAGCGGAACATCAAGCTTTTGTCGAACAGCTATCATCCGAAGGTTGAGTGTAGAATTATCATTTTTGGCACGCTTCGATATGGGCAAGGTGCGTACTGTGCACCCTACGACTAATTTGTGTGAATACAAAATCGGGGATTAATTGTTAATTTGCAAAGCTCTCCCGCGCCAAGTCCATCCCCAACCTGTTTCAGTTTTAATCGCAGAACCGATCGCAATTGCGGCAATTAACGTGCCTCCCAAACCTCCCAACCACCAGTATTTCGTCGGACAGTCGGAAATTTCGGCACCCAAACGGCGCCAATTGTAATGCTGCCAAATTACGATTAGGGATAAACAAATAGTTAACCAGGTAATTGGTAATTGGTAATTGGTGATTGTCAGAATTTCTGCGAAGTCCCCGTTTGCCAGCAAAATAGCTAATGCCAACCACGGCATCGGATAAATAAATAACATAATTGCGGCCATGTAAATCATCATTCCCCAACTGCGCTTAGCGCCGAGATACAGATTCTTTGTCCAGCCTTCCCACAATGCGCTCCAAGACCGATACATCCGCACGGATGCCAAATTTGAACCCGAATAAAGTGCGAGCTTTAAACCTGCACGTTTGATGCGTCTAGCTAATTCCACATCTTCAACAATTTCGCCGGCAACTGCTTCGTGTCCGCCGATTTTTTCGTAAGCCGATCGCCTAAATAACATGAACGGCCCGCCCGCAAAAGCACTGTCTGTTGTCGGATCGTTGACGGCGGTAAAGTCGTAGCAAACTGCTAGGTGATTGAACATTATCGGCTGCACTAACCACTCGGCAAAACACTCACAAACCAGCGCTGGCATACAGGTTAACAAGTCTATTTTCTCGGTTTGGGCTGTGGCGATAGCGGTTTCGATCGCCCCTGGTTTGAGTCGCACGTCGGCATCTATAAATAATAAGAAGTCTCCGGTTGCTATTTGAACAGCTTGGGCGCAGGCCCAGTTTTTGCCCGCCCAATATTGGTTGGTTGGTCGCGGCTGACCTGCTAATATTTTAAGTCGGGGGTCGTTGAGATGCTGTTGCAGGGTTTGCCCGATCGCCTTGGTGTCGTCTGTCGATCGATCGTCTACAATCAAAACCTCTAGGTTGTCCACAGACAGCGGTGTACTCTCCAAAATGGCGATCGCGCAATCCCGAATATTCTCAGCTTCGTTGTATGCTGGTACGATTACCGAAACTTTGGGGAAGTCCCCCGCCGATGGAAATAACTGCTGATCCCTACTGCTGTCGGTGCGAGGCGCATTTTTGACAGATCGGCGCAAATTCTTAGTGTAGGCTGTACTTACAATGAGAGAAAAAATTAGCAGGGTTAACAATATCAAAGCCAACTGACCTCAAAATTTCGGTACACGATTTGTCTCCCTAAATATTAAAAAATATTAAAACAAAAAGCTAGTCGATCGCCCGAAAAGTTATTTCGGCCGCCTCCTTTGCTATAATTTGTGAGCATCTTTCGGCTCGCCCGCAGCGAGGGGCAAGACCCCTCACCCAGACAGCGACCGAAAAGCCGAGGATAGATATCAGTTGTCAGAGGAGATTGCAATGGGCGAATTTTTTACAGTCGATGTGTTTGCGAACACGATAGCGGTACTCGGCGCTTTGGGTTTTTTCTTTTTGGGATATCAAGCTTTGCAGATGTTGAAAAAATAAAGTATGCCAGAACTGAGATGTTGCACCATTGTCAAGAACGGGCAAGATGCCCGTTCCACAAAGAATGAGTTTTCTTGTGGAACAGGCATCTTGCCTGTTCCTAAACAAGTAATTGAGAATGGTGCAATATCGATGTCAGAAGTCAGAAGTCAGAAGTCAGAAGGAAAGAAGTCAGAAGGAAAAAAGGAAGAGGGAAGTCGTCCGATGGAAGTCGGAAGAAGGAAAGAAAGAAGCAGGAAAGAAAGAAGCAGGAAAGAAACAACTATTCCGAATACCCAATGCCCTGTTTGGCCAATGCCCAATGCCCTGTTTGGCCAATGCCCAGGAACACCTAATTTACCTGAAAAAGGCTATACAACTGACTCAACAGTGCAACTGTTTCTTGCGAAAATCAACCAAAAAAAGGCTGCGTTATTATCATGGTGAGCCAACTTTTAGATGGACGCTATCAAATCATTGAAGTCATAGAAACAGGAGAATTTGGACAAACATATCTTGCCAAAGATATTCGCCGTCCGGGAGAACCGCAGTGCTTTGTCAAGCACCTGCGTCCTGGTACCACCGAACCGAAATTAATTAATACTACGCGCCGTCTTTTTCAAAAAGAAGCAGAAGTTCTAGAAAAGCTCGGTCAACACGACCAAATTCCTCAGTTATTCGCTTATTTTGAAGAAAATGAAGAATTTTTCTTAGTTGAATCCTTTGTTGCCGGTCACTCGCTATCAACCGAGATTGTACCGGGCAAGCCTCTAACAGAAGAAAAAATGATTGCTTTGCTGAAGGAACTGTTAGAAATTTTAGTGTTTGTACACGGACAGGGAGTAATTCACCGAGATATTAAACCAGGGAATTTAATCCGCCGCTATTCAGACAACAAGTTAGTTTTAATCGACTTTGGCTCGGTGAAAGAAATTCACATCGCTCAAAGACAAGCGCCGGTAACTGTGCGGATTGGCACGCTGGAATATATGCCGATCGAACAATTTCAATACAACCCGCAACTCAACAGCGATATCTACGCTTTGGGAATGATTGGCATCCAAGCAATGACGGGTTTGCCCGCTTACGATTTGCCGAAACTGCGGGATTTGAAAAATTCTAATAAAGGCGAAATTGTTTGGCGGCATTTAGCTGCGTGTTCCCAAGCGCTGGCCGATGTTTTGGACAATATGGTGCGCTACGATTTTCGGGAGAGGTACCAGTCGGCGGCGGAAGCTTTAGCCGATTTGAGGAAAATTGGCGATCGCTCGCGGGCGCGGATTCCCAAGCTAACAATATATCGCGAAGAAGTCGATCGGCGCAGCAGCAGCCGCGGTGATATTACAGTCGTCGGTCGTAGAATATTAGATGAACTGCGCGTCAGTTTGGAATTGCTGCCAGAAGAAGCAGAGGCGATCGAAGATGAGGTATTGAACCCTTACCGGAAATACAGGGAAAAAGGCGAACGCTACGAACAATCACTGCAAGAAGCAATGCAGCAAGAATATCCCTTTTCTCTGGAAACTCGCGACGAATTAAAACGCTTGCAGCAAGTTTTAGGGCTTACCGACGAAGATGCCGCGAAAATCGAAGAATTAGTCATTCCTAAATCTTTATTCGCTAAATTGTACAAGGCGATCTCCACAGTTTTGGAGGGACACCGCAACCCCAATCCGCCACCAGCGAGCAGCGCCCCTCAGCTCGAATTGCAGGCAAGTCCGATGGTATCCCCGCAGGTAAATCAGAACGGAAAAACCGATTTGTCGTTAGCGCAGCCCGCCCCTACGGGGGCTACGCCAACGGAGAGGATCGCCAGCCCAGCAGCACTTGTCCCCAAAGAAACTCGCAAATTCAATCCTTATCTAGCCGGGGCAACGATTGCGGCTCTCTTAGCTGCGATCGGCGGAATTTACGGATATCTCAAGTGGCAAGAATGGCAGCAGCGAGCCCAGCAAGAATCCCAACAGCTCAATCAAATTGAAGCTCTTTATAAAGCCAGCAATTATGAAGACTGCATCAGCCAAATCCCAACAATTGCCAACACGAACAGCAGCTATGCGTCCGCTCAGGACTTGCAGGAACAGTGCCAAGCAGGCTTGCTGTGGAAGAACGCCAAAGTCAAAAATTTCGCTCAGCATTCAGATGCGGTTGGGTCTGTTGCTTTCAGTCCAGACGGCTTAATGTTAGCCAGCGGTTCAAAAGACAAAACCATCCAAATTTGGGATTTAGCTACAGGCAAGTCGATCCGCACTTTTCCAGGAGATTCCTCCACTATTTGGTCGGTTGCTTTTGACTCAAACGGTACGAAACTGGCGACTGGAACCGGTTTTTGGCGAGTCATGTTGTGGGATTTGAAAACAGGGCAAGTGATTCGCAGTCTCGACCACACTGCTTCTGTTTGGTCTGTCGCTCTCAGCCCCGACGGACAGCTTGTCGCTAGCGGTAGCGGAGACAAAACCACAAAGATTTCGGATGCAGCAACTGGCCGTTTGATTCAGAGTTTTCCAGACCATACAGATTTTGTTTATTCTGTTGCTTTCACTCCCGATGGAAAAAGTTTGGTTAGCGCTTCTAAGGATAAAAAAATTACAGTTGTTGATGTAGCAACAGGGGCGTTGCTCAAAACTCTTGAGGGACACGGCGACGCGGTGAGGTCGGTTGCTGTTAGCCCGGACGGCCAAACAATTGTTAGCGGTTCCTACGATGAAAGTATTAAAATCTGGAATATCGAAACCGGAGATTTAATTCGCTCGATCAAGGGACATTCTGACGATATTGTCTCGGTTGCTATCAGCCCGGACGGGAAGTTTATTGCGAGCGGGAGCAAGGATAAAACTATTAAAATTTGGGATTTTGCTACCGGAGAATTGCTGAATACTTTGACAGGACATACGGATGAGGTTTATGTGGTTACTTTTAGTCCCGATGGCAAAACTATTGCTAGCGGTTCTAAAGACAATACTATTAAGTTGTGGTTAAGGTAATACCATTTTAGATTTTAGATTTTAGATTTTAGATTTTAGATTTTAGATCTTAGATGGGAATGACCAAGAATTTCTTGATGGTACAAGCCCCCGGATTTATCCGTGGAATCAATCCAAAATCTAAAATCTAAAATCCTCAAGCCCCCGAATTTATCCGTGGGGTCAATCCAAAATCTAAAATCTAAAATCTAAAATCGAATGACTTACTGCATAATGGTTGGGAACTTCCCTAGAGTTGCATCCTTTTGATGAACTGGTGTAATATCATGTCCAGTCGATTACCCCTAATACGGTAGGGGCGGGTTCACGAAAAATATCTGCCAATAATTGACAATCTCAAAAACCCGCCCTTTTAATCTTTTAATCGCTCGATCGAACATGATATAATTAGTCATTGGTCATTTAATTGCTATAATTCAGCTCGTTTTTTAAGGTTTGGGGAAAGTACCAATAAGGTGTTTCTAACTCGTCCTCAGTTGGAGAACTTTCAGTTGAGTCCTCTCGGATTTTAAAAAAGTAGTAGAGGTTAGCCACAGTTAAATCGGATATTTCTTGCCAATTCGAGGCAGCTAAAGCTTGATAGCCAGTCGCGATCGCCTGCTGGCTGATATAAAATTCGTATCTCCGGCGGATTTCCGGCGAGACAGCGAAGGTTAGCTGGTCGCGCAAGGATAGAAAGTGAGACTTTTGCTTTAAACTTTCATAAAGTGAAGGTTCCGCAGCTAATACCGCGAATGTAGTGTACACGCTGCTTTTTAAACTCTCGCCGGTGAGTTTATCTAAACTAGCTAACTGGTGCTGCTCTTTTGCAGACAAAGTTTGCATCCAATCAACCTCATTTTGCCAAAATTCTATTACACTTAAATCATGACCGAGAATCCTAGTAACTTCAGGAAATAAAAAATCTAGTTCGGCTTCCGATTGACATCCTTTAACAACAGTTAGAATATTTTGACGAATTTTTGATTGGAGTTCCAGCAGGCGATCGCTCACCATATCGTAGGCCCGCTGCAAGTGAAACGTGATGCCGATCGCCTGCTCGATCGCCCAAACACATTCCATTTGCCTGAGCTGTCCGGCAGAACACAGCCCCTCTAGCAAACTGGGATTATCATAAATTTTTAAAGCCTCAAACAGCATATCCCGCCCGGTATTAATTTCGGAATTCCGAAGTTTAAGATCGGGCACTGTCAGGGCTGACTGACAGCGTTTGATAGCTTTAGAAAAAATCTCGTAACCGTTAAACAGTTTCTGGCGGTGCATTTCAAAACTAGAGTCGTGAGCCACCTTAAAAATCTGCTGGATCACCTCTACTCCCCTATCTTTGAGGATGTGTCTGAGATCAATAAATCCGTCTTTAATTTTTAGCTTCTGGTGCTTTGCCTCTTCTCGGATTTTTAATACTTGGTTCAGGTTTACTGCTGACAAAACTGTGCTCGATACAGTGCCAATACCAATGACAGCAGCAGTCGCTTGCATCACTGCCAAATTAATTTTCAGACAGTTAAGCATTCTGTATATTTTTTGAAACCCCTGATGAGTTTGAGCAACCTGCAACGGCGCCAGTGTCACGTACACGGGAGCTACCAGCGGCTGTATGGGGCCACCTCCGGCTAACTGTGCGAGCAATCCTATAACTCCGCGCGAGGATAGAGTTTCACTTCTTGATTGATAAAAGATTTTTGCAAGCTCCACAAACTCCCCTGTCACCGGCTCTCTAGCTGCCGGGAGCAATTTTCCTGTTTTGGCAGCAGGCTGTACCAGTTTGCCACTATTGAGTCGCGCCTGAGTTGCAGGGGTGAATATATAATCCATGTTGTGACTCAGTTTCCATTCAAAAAGGCAGATGTTCTGTATTGTATGCTGTTTAGGGAAACGAGGGATGAAAGGAAATGAATGAGTATCTCAAGGCATTCCAGGCTATTACCCAGTTTAGCGATCGATTGTTGGCAGACGAATATCAATCCGTGGAGATTAAACAGTCAGCTACCCAACTCAGCTTAGATGTGGAACCTTGTATTGACGAAATTAAGCAATCTGCCATCAGACTCAAGGGGTTACTTCAGGTATGTTTCAAAGATGTATCTCAGGCTGAGGATGTCTGGAATAGCAAGCCGAGAATTGCTGGAGCATCTCCTGTTGATGTCTGGGAGCAAATTGGCGAACTAAGCGGATGCGATGTGAGAATTCGCAGTTTAGGAAAACAGGGCAAATATGATGCTGTTGCTAAAGTTCGCAAATCTTGGAGCGACAAGGCGACCAAGTTAAAAAATCAGTGGTTTTTGTGGGATAAAAACCCTCAAGTCTTTCAAAGAGATACTATTGGTTTTTTTGAAAAAGATAATTTGCACAAAGAGTTGCGAAATGAAGTTGATTCCCAGGCAGAGCGAGTGAGTTTAATTATGGAGAATGAACTGAGTTTAATTTTTAAAGAATTACAATCTATTGATATAGAAAAAATTGAAGTTTGTATTGAATGCTTCGACCTAAACAGTCAATCTAATTTTAGAGAGCGGCTACAATCAATAGGCGGAGAGATTGTATCGAAGTTTACGGAGCCCCTGAAATATTTGCCTGATTCTTATATAAAAAGTTTTAAAGAAACGTTGAAAGAACCTGTAGAAACTCTAGTTCATAAAAGCAATCTGGGAGTCACTTTGGTCGATTTTGAAGAATCCTGTAAAGTGATTGGATTAATCCTAGATAATGCGATCGTAGCAGTTTTTGAGGAGCGCATGAAACTGGCCATTAAAACAGTTGAAAAAGCGATTAAATTCTACAATAATTTTTTAGAAAAGCAGGCGCGGTATCAGAAAGAGACGCCGGAACAGCGATCGGCGGAAAAAGAGTGGATCGAATGCCAGCGGCAGCAACTTAGGGAAGTTCAGCAGTATATTGATGCAGTCATCAATCATTAGTGGTTAGTTATTAGTTATTAGTCATTAGTCATTAGTCATTACTTATTTGTCATTACTTAGTGGTCACTGGTTATTGGTTATTGGTTAGTAGTTATTGGTTATTGGTTATTAGAACGAACAACTAACAATTAACAAATAACCACTGACCACTAAAAACAGTCAACAGTCAACAGTCAACAGTCAACAGTCAACAGATTATTGATATTGACCGCTGATTTCGTAAACGATCGCGCCCAAAGACGCTAAGCTAGCTAAAATTAGCATTCCGGCCGGCATGAATTTTTGAGTTTTAACAAGGCGCACAATAAAGACTATTACTAAAACAGCGGAGATGGCTGCTGCTAATGTTAAACCCCAACTTTGTCCCATAAGCTGGGCGGTGCCGGCAAAAATTAGCAGCGAACCGCTAATCAAGCCCGAAATGAGCGAGGCTTGGCTTTTGGCCTTGATATAACCCATGATGCCGCCAACCAGTGTTAAAATGCCGTAGCCGATCGCCGCTGCTGTACCTAAATTCATTTTTAATCCTCCCGATTTCACTCTTTGCATCTAAATTTATACAGCGCGGGCTGCAATTAGTGTCACAAATTGTTAGAAAATTTATTAAACCCAGTCAGGATATCTAACTGTTATACAATTGCCATTATGTCAGCCCTAACTTCTGGTGCGATCGCCCAAATCCGTTACCTCCAGCGCCTCGCAGCATCCCTGCTGCTGTATCAATCAGTTCTCAAAAGCCCCGCAGGTCAAGCTTTTCTCGATTTGCTGCAAGCCCTCCACCACAGCGAAGTCAGCGGTTTGGAATGTCAAGTAGCTTACGGGAACTGGTTCAAAGTTCAGGCTGCTAAAAATTTAAGCTGGAAAGATTCTCTGATTGCCGAAATTCTCAAAGACGAAAACCCCTTTTCTCGCCGAGCACAGCAAACAGATTTTGCAAGTTTGCCCCCCGCGTTGGTGGAAGCAGCGCAACATGATTTAGAAGTGCTGCAAAATATTTACGAATGCAGCAGCGAACAGTTGAGCAAGTGGGTACGGGTAGCGGGTCAACTTGACGCAGTGCCTCCGATTTGGCATTCAGAAACTGTAGCAAAACAGGGAGATTTGCCGCTGCACGAAAAACTGGAAAAATGGTCGAGTGCGGCGGAATCTTTGGCGGTTTATTACCGACAGTTTGGCACGGGTTTGTTTGCCGAATATCGCGCTTTTAGGTGGCGGGGAGGGGAGTTGGCAAATATTTCGCATCCCGATGGCATAACTTTAAAAGAGTTGGTTTGCTGCGATTGGCAGCGGGATGCTCTGGTGAAAAATACGGAGTTTTTGCTGGCGGGTTATCCGGCTTTGCACGTCTTGCTGTATGGCAGCCGCGGTTCGGGTAAGTCGTCTTTGGTGAAGTCGCTGTTAAATGAATTTGGATCTCGCAATTTGCGCTTGATTGAAGTATCTAAATCTGACTTGCAAGATTTGCCGCTAATTGTCGAAAAGTTGCGGGGAGTTCCTCAAAAGTTTATTATTTTTGTGGATGACCTTTCCTTTGAGGAAGATGACGATGCTTTTAAAGCTCTGAAAGTTGTCTTGGAGGGGAATGTAACTGCTCGATCTCAAAATGTGGCAGTTTACGCTACATCTAACCGCAGGCATTTAATTCGAGAGTTTTTTGACGACAGGCCTCGCCCCCGCGACGGAGATGAAGTTCACGCTTGGGATACCGTGCAGGAAAAACTTTCATTTAGCGATCGGTTTGGCTTGACTTTAACTTTTGAACCTGCCGATCAAAACACTTATTTAACAATTGTCCGACATCTGGCAGAACTTGCTGGAATCAAACTCGCTCCCGATGATTTGGAACACCGCGCTAAAGAATGGGCAACTCGTCGCAATGGGCGATCGGGCCGGACTGCGCGGCAGTTTGTTGATTTCCTGAAAGCAGATTTAGCCCTTTTTGGCAAGTAGATAGTCTGCGCTGGGAGGGCGGGTTTTACCCCAGATATCAGAAGACAATTCAGGATCTAAATAAACCCGCCATTGCAGCGCCGAAGGGCGAAATAAAAATTCTTAAGTTTTTCCTAATTTTATTGATAATAAATAACTAACAACATTTGATATAATTATCAAAATCCCCAAAGAAACCTCCAGAGCCAGAACCCATCCTGACTCCATAGATCTACCACTAAATAATGAGGAAAATATCATGGGTTTATTTGATAAAGTATCGCAGACTCGCCAAGAAACGGACGTAACATTAGGGCCTGCCGAATCATTTGCGGCGATCGCGCTAATTGCCGTAGCAGCCGACGGTTACATCAATGACAGCGAAAGTAAAGCGATTAGCATGACGCTATCTCGGATGCAACTGTTCCGCAGTTATCCTGATGACGTGATGAGAAAAATGCTTGATCGTCTGCTGATGATTCTGCAACGGCAAGGAGTTGAGGTACTGTTTAATGCAGCTTTGGCAATGCTTCCCGACGAACTTAAAGAAACTGTTTTTGCTGTGACAACTGATATCGCTTTAGCCGATGGCGAGGTTTCAGAAGAAGAAGAACAACTTTTGAACGATCTTTACAGTGCATTGGGGCTTTCCGAAGATATTGCCCTCAAGATTATAGACGTGATGTTGATTAAGAACAAAGGTTAAGAAGAAGGGGAAGCAGTGAGGAAGGCCATTTTTACAATATTAGGACTTAGGCAACTGGTACATTAAACAAAGGTATGTAGTTGCACTTGGGCGCTCTTTCCTAAGCTAAGAGCTAGTCTATCGCAACTACATAGCTAAAATTCAACCCCTATTTGTGAGAGTTTGCCTTAGTCCTAAATAAAAAAAATTAGCGCCTACTTACTTAGCTGATAACTTCTCCCAAAGTGCGGATTTACCGATATGATGGTTAGTGAAATTGCGATCGAATTTGCGATCGCCCGTTACTACCTCAAATGCCTTTCACTTACACCCGCACTGTTCACTTTCAAGATACCGATGCTGCTGGAGTCGTTTACTTTGCTAACGTTTTGGCGATGTGCCACGAAGCTTACGAGGCATCTCTAGCCGCATCGGGAATCAATCTCAAAGCATTTTTCAGCAATCCCGAGGTTGCTTTTCCCATAATTCATGCTAGTGTAGATTTTTATCGCCCAATGTTTGCGGGCGATCGGCTGACGATTCAATTGACGCCCAAACAAGTTGGTGGCGATGAATTTGAAATTGTCTATCAAGTATTTTCTGGCGAAGTTGCAGGAAGAAGCGCAGCAAAAGGTCTTACTAAGCACGTCTGCATCGATGCACTTAGCCGAACTAGAAAACAGCTATCTGAAGACTTGATGCAGTGGATGAGGAAATTTGAAATTGAGATTTCAGATTAGTTCTATTTTTAAATAATAGCAGGGTATGACAGTCAAATTTCTTTTAGGTTGAGAATTTTTTCGGAATTTTTGATAGTATGTCAAATCGCAATTATGCCATTGTCGGCACGGGAGCTTTAGGCGGATTCTACGGTGCTAGACTGCAACAAGCAGGTTTAGAAGTCAATTTTTTGCTACGCAGCGATTACCATCAGGTCAAAAAACACGGTTTGATTGTCGAGTCTCCCGAAGGCGACTTCACCCTCCCCCACGTCCGCGCCTACCATGACGCACACAAAATGCCTCAGTGCGACGTAGTAATTCTAGCGCTGAAAACAACTCAAAATCACTTGTTGCCCAAAATTTTGCCTCCTTTATTAAAGGATAACGGCGCGGTTTTAGTATTGCAAAACGGATTAAATACGGAACCGGAAGTCGCTAAAATTGTCGGTGCAGAACGAGTGGTTGGCGGGCTGTGTTTTCTCTGTTCTTATAAAGTTGGGCCCGGTCATATCTGCCACCTAGATTACGGCACTATCACGCTGGCAGAATATTCCCAAGACTACAAAGCAATCGGTATTACTAATAGATTGCACCAAATTGCTGCGGACTTTAAACGTGCTCATATTCCCATAAAAATGAGCGATGATTTGCTATTGTCAAGGTGGAAAAAGCTGGTTTGGAATATTCCTTATAACGGGCTGTCTGTAGTGTTGGATGCGAGAACTGACGAACTGATGGCTAATCCTGATACTCTGATTTTAGTGGAGGAAATCATGGGGGAAGTGGTAGCGGGAGCCAAAAGTTGCGATCGCATTATTCCCGATGACTTTATCCCACAGATGCTCGAATACACTCAGAAAATGAAGCCTTACCGCACCAGCATGAAAATCGATTATGATGAATCGCGACCCCTGGAAGTTGAGGCGATTTTTGGTAATCCGATACGGGTGGCGCAGCAAGCAGGTATTAAGTTGCCCCAAATAGAGGTACTTTACCGAATGTTGAAGTTTATGGACGTTCAAAGGCAAGAAGCAGAGAGGATGAGAAGGCTGTTAGGTTTGCAGTAATTAGTCAGTTGACTGTCAACAGTGAACAGTTAACTGTTGACAGTTGACAGTTGTCAGGAGTCGGAAATAAGCATGAGAAATTCTGCCTTCTGCGTTGATTGCGATCGTCTAATAATTATTGATATTCGATCGCAATTTTTTGCAATTGTTCTCGATTAACTTTGCCTTGAGAATTGCGCGGCAATTTTTCGACGATTACCCAATATTTCGGCCGCTTAAACTTGCTCAACTTATCTTCTATTGCCACTTGCAGATTTTTGACAGTAACTTCGGAATTAGCGGGAACATAGATAGCCGTAACGACTTGACCCCAATCTTTGTCTGGCAAGCCAATTACAGCAACATCCGCAACTAAATTAGTCGATCGCACAACGGCTTCAACTTCCGCCGGAAATACATTTTCTCCGCCTGTGATAATTTTGTCGCTGCTGCGTCCGACGATATTTAAGTAGTTATTTTTATCAAAAAATCCCAAATCGTCTAAGTGGAAATATTCGCGATTGCCAAATTTTTCAGGATAATAACCCAACGCCAAAGATTTAGCATTAACCGCAATATTTCCGATTTGATTGTGGCACAAAATCTCGCCATTAGCACTGCGAATAGTTATTTTAGCGTGCGGTAAAGTTTGACCGGAACTGTTATTGCCCGCGAGAAAATCTTGGGGTTTTAGTGTAGCAATTTGCGAGGCGGTTTCTGTCATGCCGTAACTGGGTGCTAATTTGATTTGATAGTTTCTAGCTGTTTCTAAAAGTTCCGACCAAGCGGGAGCACCGCCCAAAAGTACAGCACGAAACCGTCCCAGCCAATTAGCTGTATCTTGGTTTTGCAGCAGCCGTTGCAGTTGAGTTGGAACTAAAGAAATGAAAAATTCTTCGGGTTCGATGTCGCATTTTTTACCATTTTCTAATTCTTTAAATTGCTGAATAGCCAGTTTTCCTCCGGTAGTAAAGGAACGCATGAATTGCATTAAACCGCTGACGTGGTATAATGGCAAAACGCATAACGAGTTGATTTTGTCAACTTGAAAATATTGTTGAAAACCTTGTACTGATGCAGTTAGTGTTTCCCAAGTGTGGATGGCAAAACGGATTTTTCCTGAAGAACCGCCGGTGGGAATCATAATCGTATCAAAACCGCTTTTAGTCGGCGAATGCAATTCGCGGCTAGACAAATAAAGTCCGCCTTCGCGGACTGGGATATGGGGATTTTTGGGAAGCGGGTATTGTCCTAAAAATATGTCTGGTTCGATTAAATCAAAGACTTGCTGCCATTCTTGTTTTACCCAGTTGGGATTGCAGAGAAAAATCGGGCATTTGGCGGCGCGGGCGGCGATGAAACTGGCCAGAAATTGCACGGGTTCTGGTTCTGCGAGGCAAATTTTTTGGGGTGTTTTTTGTGCGGGATTTTGGGTGATTTCTTGAAATAGCCGATCGACAATTCGGGCAAATTCGCGACTGTCACAACCGATAAGCCAATTATCGGGCAAGCCAGAGGCGATATCCAGGATATTTACTGTGAGATTTGTTGCCATAGATGCTTTCACCAAGTTTCTCTATTCAAAACAATTACAGGAGTTACGCACTCCGACAAAGAAACCGGGTTTTTTACCGAATTTGTCGGCTGCAACGCGTCTTTTCGTAAAAAACCCGGTTTCTGAGCCCCCAGGAGTAATCTAAAATCTAAAATCTAAAATCGAATGATTGTCATCGAACCAGCAATCGGTGCCAAAGCCGAGTGCTCTCTTATTTAAAGACAATTGTGTTGCTAAATTTAAGGCTGCTTGTCTGCCGATTTGGGTTTCAAATACTGATGAGAAAACAGCATCTATATTGTGAGTTTGACAAAATTTTCGCAGTTGGGATGGAGAACCGCATATCGCAGGTTTAATGACGAAAATGCCCCGCCAGCCTTGGCTGTAGCACTCTTGGATGCGATCGAGGTTGGCGGCAGATTCATCAAGGGCGATCGGAGTTGCATAAATAGCATTCAATTCTACCATTTCCTGAAACTGTGTTACGGGCAGCGGCTGTTCCAAAAATTCAATGTCTGCGGAAAAATCGGGCGTTGCTTTTACCTCGTCGCAAGCTTCCAGCCATGTTTTAGCCTGCGAGTAACTGAGTCCCCCGTTGGCATCTAAGCGCAAAAATGCTTTTTCGCGATCGCACAAATTGTGCATTGCCTTAATTAGCTGCTGAAAAATCTTTAATTCTTCCTCAATTGCAGCAACACCAATTTTCCATTTAAACGTGCGATATCCCTCTAACCAAAGCACTTGCAAAGCCTGCAAAGCTGTTTCACCTGCTGGCAATAAACCGCTGAACCGATTTTTTTCTTCCTCATTCCCAACCTCTCTCCATTGGTGACTGCTTAAGACTGAACCCGCAATCAATGTCGATTTTAGGCGAAGTCTAGATCCCCCTAAATCCCCCTTAATAAGGGGGCCTTTGAGAATATTTCTTGTCCCCCCCTTATTAAGGGGGGTTAGGGGGGATCTAGAGTTTGATAGCGCTGACTCAAAGCCAAATTGACAAGCAGGCAATTCAGCGGAAATAGAGTAAATCGTCTCCGATGAAATATTACCTGGCAACTGGTGACAAAAATCTAAAGCTTGCTCAAAACTTTCCGAAGCAAACCAACTCAAAGGGGCAATTTCTCCCCAGCCAATTTGATTATTTGCGCCAATAAGTCGCAGGATAATTCCTTCGCGAATATCCCAAATGCCGTGACTTGTTTGCAGTGGAAGCTTAAATTTTCGCTGATAAGTGCGAAACTCGAATTGATACAGCATTTGTTTTTTAGTTAATCACTCAAACCTAAGAAACCGGGTTTTTACTTAATTTGTCGGTTATGACGAAGGATAATCGTAAAAAACCCGGTTTCTTGCTACCCGTTAATCATAAAATTGTCTCACAACTGATCCAAACTTATCAAAATTTTCAAAATGGATATTGTGGCCAGCTTTTGGTACAATTTCCAGACGGGCGGCTGGACACAAGCTGGCAATTTCGGTATTTATAGTTGTAAATTTATCATCATATTCTCCCGCTAGCAAGAGGATGGGAATTTGATTTTGTGCGAGTTTTTCCCAGAGAGAGGGCTGGTTGCCTGTTCCCATGTTGCGGAGTGATTTGGCTAATTCTAAGGGATTGTTTGTTAAGCGGGATTCTATAAGCTTGTCGAAGTTGGGAGAGTTTTTTAAAGATTTGAATAAAGGGCGCTCGTACCAGTTTAATATAAAATCTTTAATGTTGCTATTTTCCAGCTTTTGTGCTAGTTGTAAATCGGATTGCAGTCTGTGCGATCGCTCTTTTTCTGTCTTCAATCCTGGCGAAGCTGACTCTAACACTACTTTCTCGAATCTTTCTGGAAAATGTAATGTCATGTAAAGTGCCAATCGCCCGCCCATTGAATAGCCCAACAACAAACATTTGTCTATTTGTAAATCATTTAATAACTGGATCAATGCTTGGGCTGTATTTGGCATATTGTAGCAACTTTCGTCGCCGATTACTCTGGTTTCTCCATGACCGGGAAGGTCAACTGCTAGACAGCAATAACTTTTAGATAGTAAGGAAATGACGCTGCTAAAATCTTGATTGTTGCCCGTAAATCCGTGGAGTAATAAAATTAGTGGCTGATTTTTGTTGTCAGTTAAAGTATAGTGAAATTGATAATTTTTAGATTTTTCCATATTTACTGAAATTTAATTTCCGCATCGCCAACAGATATGACTGCTTGAAAACGAGTGAGAAAATCCATACCAATAAGACCATTTATACGAATATTTGGTGGTAGATTATGGGCAACTATCTCAAAATCTTCTATTAGTTGACCCACACAATTAAACCAAGATACATTAATCACAGGAGCATAAATTATTCCTTGACCTGTAACTAATTCTTGTCTGCGTAAAGGATTGCCAGTATCGTAACCCAAATTTTGTAACACTTGAACTGGCAATATTGTGAAGCTAGATCCCGTATCTACCAATAAACGCACCCGCAGAAAATTGCCCCCTTCTATACTGCCAATCGTTGCTTGCACGGCAAGCAAATTTTGCCCATAACGCAACAAACGGTAGGCTTTCTGATAATTTGGCATTTTCGTCATAACATCACTGCTAGGTTGTCTGGTATCAGTCCAGTATATTCTATGGCTACAGATTTTCCATTCCTTAATGAAAGCTTACTATAAATTTCATCGCGTTCTGTTGCATGGGCTAAAACTTCACCTCGAATCACACTTAATTCTTCATCTAATTCAGGATTGACGATGAGTACCCACTCATCAGGATACAGACTAAAAATTTCTTCTAGAGTCAGGGTTGGGCTAATTTCTACTGGCGTGCTCATGATTTGCTTCTCCATGTTGGTGATTCAAGATCAAACTTTTTGTAGTAAGGACTTTAGTCCTGATTGACTAAAATATTAGAAACAGGACTAAAGTCCTCACTACGAACCGTACCTTTATTTTACCATTATACATCTCCAAACAAGCTATTCTTAAACAGGCTCTCCGGCCTGTTCCACATTAATTATTGGAGATATCTATTATTCTCGATCGCCCGATCTACAAAGCAAAGCCCAACGCCAGCAGCAATCCGCTCGAAAAATGCAGCGTAACTGCGATAAACTTAGAGTTGCTAACCTTTCCCGGTTGGTCGTGATAGTCTGTGACATGGCGGCAAAGGTCGATCGCAAATGGCAAACTCCCAAAAATCAACAGCGTCCAAATTGGGAACATTCCCAAAGCCACAAATAGCACAGTCAAAGCATAAACGCTGCCGCACAACCACTGCAATAACTGAGCACCTTTTTTCGTACCGAGTCGAACAATAGGCGATTTTTTGCAGGCCGCCACATCGTCCTCAACTTGGTGAAAGTGAGAACAAAATAAGATGATACTCGTAGTAATTCCCACGAGTGTCGAAGCCGCAAAATTAGTTGCCGACCAAGTTTGAGTCTGACTGTAATAAGCAGCGGCAAAGGCTAGCGGCCCGAAGGTGAAAAAGCAAATAATTTCTCCCAAACCCTGATAGCCAAGACGAAACGGAGGCCCTTGATAAGTGTAGCCGAGAGCACAGCATAAAACTACTAGCAAAATTACTGTTGGGTCTTTTTGCCACCAGCTTATGGCGCAAATTCCCGACACTCCAACTGCTAAAAACAGATTGGCTAGCCCGAAAATCAAAGTTTTATTTCCGGTTAAGTTAACTAGAGAATGCGCTTTGTTTTTATCGATGCCTGTTTCAGAGTCAAATACATCATTGCTGAGATTCAGCCATGCTATAATCAGAATGGCTGACATTAAAAATGTCGAAAAAATTGACGAATTAATCGTTTGAGTTTCGGCAAAAGCAACGGCAGTTCCTACTGAAATAGGAATCACCGCAACGCTGTACATGGGCGGCTTGATTGCCGCCAGCCACAATTTACTATTTGGACGTTCAATTAACTTTGTTGTCATTACACAAACTTGATGCAATTGATAGCAGCTTAGTGATTTTACAATGTTATTGGTGAATAATGTTTACTCTGTATAAGGTTGAGTGCGTGCGGGGCATCCGTTGAGAGGCTGTGAAGGTGCTCAAAGGCTTGAAGTAGCCCATCTGCAAACCTCTGCGGGGTCGTGAGCATGAGAGTCGAGATTGAGTCGCTCAATCTTAAAGTTTTATGTCTAAATGTTTCGATTGATCGCGCGTTGGCGAAGCCCGCCAAGAGGATCGTCTGTTTTTTGCCCCAAGCGAGCCCAAACTTTCCGGGAAACTCGAAAGGTCATGTTTTGCGATCGCCCTCCCGTGCTTAGATCGAAATAGGGGTTCTAGCGGGACAAAACCGCACTCTTTCTGACAAATCTGCTATTCTCGCTTTCATGACAGTAATACCGCACCGCGCTAATCTTTTACAAGACCGCAATCAACTGCATCAGTTTCTGTTAGATTGCCAGCAGTCTTTAACCGAAAAAGATCAAACAAAGATAGTTAGTATTTCTCAGGAGATTGCCCCAGTCGATCCGCTAGTTGTACTTCAAGAGATTTCCGAACCTTGCCAGCGGCACTTTTACTTTGAAAAAAGAGACCCGATTTCAGGCAATAGTTTTGCCATCGCCGCCCTAGATTCGACTATCCATCTAACAGTAGCCGGAAGCGATCGATTTACCCTCGCTCAAAATTTTATTCAATCTTGTCTGGCCCGAACAATTACCATCGGTACAGAACGCTTGCCCTTCAGCGGGCCGCACTTTTTTTGTAGCTTTGCTTTTTTCGATGAGAATGTCGCCACCAATTCTTACTTTCCCCCTGGCACCGTATTTTTACCAAAATGGCAGATTACTCGCCTGAAAGATAGCTGTACGATTGTCGCTAATGCCATCATAAACAAAGATATAAATGTTAAAATTCTTACCGAAAATATTTGGCAAAGCTTTGATAAATTTGAGTCTCAAAAATACCCAAAAATTACGACAAATAGCAACAGTTCGATATCTTTAAAACAAATACCGGTGAATGATTCCGCTCAATTTAAAACATCAGTCAAGTCTGCTTTAAAATTGATTGAGTCTCAATATTTCAGTAAAATTGTTTTGTCTCAAGCAATAAATGTCATTTCCCAAACCCCTTTTAGTTTAATAGATTCCTTAAATAACTTGCGCCTCACTTATCCAGGCTGCTACGTCTTTTCGACCAGTAACGGCAAAGGTCAAAATTTTATCGGAGCCAGTCCAGAACGCTTAATCTGCATTCACAACAATCAGTTAGTAACAGATGCTTTAGCAGGTTCCGCACCGAGGGGGAAAACTGAAGTAGAAGATGCGAATTTAGGCAAAGGTTTGCTCAACAGCGAAAAGGATCTTCGAGAACATCAAGTTGTGATTGATTTTATTGTCGATCGCCTGTCGAGTCTCGGTATCAATCCCGACTTTTCCCCGGTTCCCAGGCTGCTGCAACTGTCAAACATTCAGCATTTGTGGACACCCATAAGGGCTAGAATTCCCCGTGATATTCATTTATTAAATATTTTATCTCAACTGCATCCAACGCCAGCGGTGGCGGGCGTACCGAGAGATATTGCCCTACAGCAAATTCGCGGCTGCGAAAGCTGCGATCGCTCTCTGTATGCAGCACCCCTCGGCTGGATAGATCGCACCGGCAACGGCGAATTTGCCGTGGGAATTAGATCGGCATTAATCGATGGCGATCGGGCTATACTTTATGCTGGTGCTGGTATTGTGGCGGGTTCCGAACCCGAAAAAGAACTAGCAGAAATTCAGCTCAAATTGCAGGCACTTTTAAATGCTTTAGTTTAATTCAACTAATTTGCAGAATGTAGAGTTGTCTCGCTAATTGATTGAGTCTGTGTTAATGTTTAATTTTTACCTCCTCAAAATGTTCTACTATGGGAAAAGGATCGTAAAAATGGTGAAGCATTCTTTTCCACTCTTGATATTCAGCGGAATTCCTAAATCTAATTGTATGAGATTCTAAATTTTCCCATCTCACCAATAATAGATATTTTCCTTGAACTTCTGTGCAGCGATGAAGTTCGTGAGATAAATATCCATCTATAGACGATATCAGACTGGAGGCTTCTCTAAAAGCTATCTCAAAATCCCCCTCACAGCCAGATTTGACATTAAGCACAACTGCCTCAAGAATCATAAAAATGTATCCTGACAATTATTTGGGTATAATATCGTAGCACAATACAGAGTTGAGCTACTCAGATTTAGCAATGCCAATAGATTTTCGCAACACAAATACCGTCTGGGCTTCCGTATTAGCAGAAACATTGCAGCGACTGGGCTTAACTACAGCCGTGATTTGTCCCGGTTCGCGATCGGCACCGCTAACAATAGCCTTTGCTCAAAACAAAAAAATAGAAACTATTCCCATACTTGACGAACGTTCAGCCAGTTTTTTTGCATTAGGAATTGCCAAAAAATCATATTTTCCAACCGCACTAATTTGCACATCAGGAACCGCCGCTGCAAACTTTTATCCTGCGATAATAGAAGCCAGAGAAAGTCGCATTCCGCTGTTAATATTCACCGCCGATCGACCTCCAGAATTGCGGGACTGTCACGCCGGACAAGCGATCGACCAAGTAAAAATATACGGCAATTATCCCAACTGGCAAGCCGAATTAGCAATACCTTCTGCGTCCAGAGGAATGCTAGACTATCTGCGCCAGACGGTAATGTATGCTTGGGAGCGATCGCAATTTCCAACTCCCGGCCCCGTCCACCTCAACATCCCCCTGCGCGATCCGCTGGTACCCGTTCCAGATCCGGCGGTAGAAGCTTTAGAAACCGAATTTAATTCAGAAGATTTCTTTGCAGGATTAGAACCGATTGTTGTAGCAGAAACTTCTACCCCCCCCAGCCCCCCCTTGCTAAGGGGGGGAGAAAGAAGTGCATTCAGACAATGGCAGGAATCTGAGAAAGGGATAATTATTGCAGGGGTAGCCCAGCCTCAAGATGCAGAAAAGTATTGTAGTGCGATCGCCCGAATTTCCCAACTATTAAACTGGCCAGTTTTAGCAGAAGGATTATCGCCCTTAAGAAACCGCGCCCAACTCAACCCCCATCTAATTTCCACCTACGATATAATCCTACGAAACCGCGAACTAGCAGAAAAATTAAGACCAGAAATCGCCCTTCAAATCGGAGACTTACCCACAAGTAAAGAACTGCGAAACTGGCTAGACAAAACCCAACCCAAACGCTACATAATCGACCCAGCCCACCACAACTTCGATCCCCTACACGGCCAAACAATTCACCTGCGAACCTCCGTAGAAAACCTAGCAACTAATCTCGCAACTAAATTAACTCCAGTCCCCCCCCTTACCAAGGGGGGGTTAGGGGGGGTTCAAACCTCGCCATCAAACGAATACCTCCAACTTTGGCGCAACGCCGAAATCCAAGTCAGACAAACAATAGACCAAAAAATATCAGAAATTAACAACATAATCGAACCCAAAGTTTCCTGGCTGCTTTCCCAAATTTTGCCTCCAGCAACACCGATATTTATTGCTAACAGTATGCCGGTGCGAGATGTCGAATTTTTCTGGAAGCCGAACAACTTAGAAATAAAACCTTTTGTCAATCGCGGTGCTAACGGCATCGACGGCACACTGTCAACAGCTTTAGGAGTAGCCCACCGCAATCAAAGCAGTATATTGCTAACAGGCGATTTAGCTTTTTTGCACGATACAAACGGTTTTTTAATTCAAAATAAATTTGTCGGTCATCTGACAATTGTTTTAATTAATAACAACGGTGGCGGAATTTTTGAAATGTTGCCAGTTGCCAAATTTGACCCGCCCTTTGAAGAGTTTTTTGCCACGCCGCAGGATATCAACTTTGCTCGTTTGTGTGCAACTTACGGCGTGGAACACGAGATAATCGACGACTGGGAGCTGTTAAAACAAAAATTGTTGGCGCTGCCAAATAACGGGATTCGGGTCTTAGAATTGCTCACAAACAGGCGTAAAGATGCTAAATGGCGACAAGACAATCTCGGTCAATTTGCCAAAGGTTCGTAGTGAGGACTTTAGTCCTTTATTTAAGCATTTAAGGACTAAAGTTCTCACTACGAACCTATTATGAACACTATTTAAACTGCTGGTTGAGCTAGCAGCGGATCTAATTCTCCATCTCTATCAAGTTTGTGAATGTCATCGCAGCCGCCGACGTGTTGGTTGTTAATAAAGATTTGGGGCACGCTGCGCTTTCCGTTAGCGCGTTGGGCCATTGCATTTCTGGCTGCTTCGTCGCCGTCTATTTTGTATTCGGTGTAATTTACGCCTTTCCACCACAGCAAAGTTTTTGCCCGGATGCAGTAGGGACAGGTTTGCCAAGTGTAAATTTCTACATTGGCTTTGATGCGATCGGGCGATCGGCCCAAAATGGGATTGAGAAAATCAAGCATTTTCGGTACTGGGGTAAAAATTAAACTGATTGACAGATTAAATCATTTTAGCGAAACGCCATCGATCCCGCGTCCTACCAAAGGTTAGCCTGCTATGGAATTGCCCCTGCCACCTTTGGCGCTGTGATTTGCGTCACACATTGACTAAACTCGGATCACTTACGTACACCCCAAATAATCACCTTCGGAACCTCATTAATATCACTGATCTTTTGAGGAAACCAGAGCATGATTAATATATCGAATTCAACCGCACTGCCATGAACTGCTTACAACTCCTCCCCGGCGCTATCTCTGAAATCATCGCTTCTGTCAGCGACACGGGCGTTTTAACTTTAGCCGATCGCTACGGTTTGATGGCCGCTACTTTGGACGAGTCCCTCAATGACGAAGATAGAGGCTGTGTCAACCGCCTGCTGCGGGCAGTGCTCAGAGGCAGGGTAAGAATGGTGAATGAACTTTCAGCAGCAATGTAAGGTGAGTCAGCAGTAGATAAAGATGGCGAAATTGGTTGGCAGCCGATCGCCCGCCGGAGTCCCTGAGACTTGATATAACGGCGACTTGAATTCGATTTAAAGTTTTCTCCTCTAACAAAACAACGGTTTTTTCGATGTGCAGCCTGTAACGGGCTGCTTTTTTTTGGATTGGTGGGCGGGTTATCAGAAACCGGGTTTTTGGGAAAAAACCCGGTTTCTTAAGTCCCTGTGTGTTTTTCGGTACTTCCTAGTCCTCTAATCGCCGATTTTGATGTCGTACTGGCGGCAGAGGGCGACCAGTTTTTGTTGAAAGCGATCGCGCACACTGTCTGGAGAGACGATCGCGCAATCTTCCCAATAAGGAGAGATTTCGCGAAAAAACCAGAAAGTATTTGAGATATTCCGAATCACTCGCCTGATAGGCGGATCGCCTTCTGCTTCGCCGACTTCCTCATCTTCCTGCTTGCGTCTGTAATTAAAGGCAAGTCTGCCGGATAGATGAAATTCTACGGGAATCCTGGCTAAATCTGGCAGCCAAGGTCGATCGACCGAAATCACCGCAGCATCTTCAATGCGATGCAGGAGTAGCGTCCAGTTGTGTTCGAGTCCGGGTACGTCTTGATTTCCCTCAGATTCTTCGCAGCGACACATTAAATATTGTCGCTTTTCAATGGGGACAATCCGAGCGTGCAAGATCGTGTAATGCCAAAGGCGATCGCTTGCATCCCGGTAAGACAGGCGAAAAGGTTGCTGTCTGTGAATAAAATGGTCGATTTTTTGCCGCCAAACAGGTAAGGGGTTGCTCAAAAATTGATCGATTTCAGCCCGGAAAGGGAGAGTGAGTTCGCTGCGATCGCTCAACAATTCGGCAATTGCCAGCGCTTCATCAATTTGGCCCAAGTCAAGCAATTGCTGTCGGGCGATGTCTAGGGCTTGGATGCGGGTTTGCGACCAGTCATGGTTGGGGGCGATCGTCAGTTGGCGGCGGGCGATCGCTTCTATCAGTTTGGAAATGTTCGGGCGATCGCCCCACGTCTTCCCGAATTCTTGGGCCAAGGCTTCCAACTCAGTTTTATCTCGTTCAGAAACCGATAGGGTGATCGATTGACCTTTGCGACTCATAAATGTACGGACACTTTATCTTGGTACAGGGTTGATTATCTCTATTGTCGGTGTCAATATGGGGAATATCCACTTTCTACGGACACAGTTTCAGCATATGTCCGACTACCAAATTACCCTCAAATCCGTTTATTCCTGTCCCGCTGCGGAGATTCCCCAGGGAGTCAAATTACCGGAAGGTTGGACACTTTCTTGGCATCAACTCGAAACTTTAAAGGCAATTCGCGATCCAAATATTGATGTCATTATTAATACCGCGATGACTGGCGACGGTAAAAGTTTAGCCGCTGCTTTAGAAACATTGCAGATATTTTGTTGTGCAATCTGGCTGTATCCTACAAATGAACTGGCGCGAGATCAGGAGACTCAATTTAAGCACTATATCGAACAATTCCAGCCCAAACATCAACCTCGCGTGGTGCGACTCAGTGGCTCGGAATTAGAAATCTATGCAGAAAATGAAGGATTGAGAAAAGCAGCCGCGATCGCATCCCGGACAGGTCAATCAGAGATTTTATTAACGAACCCTGATATCTTGCACCATCTGCACCGAGGAGCGTATTTAAGCTCTGAAGATAGCCCCGATAAACTGTGGGGTCGCATCGACAAAGATTTTGACCTATCCATTTTTGATGAATTTCATGTTTTTGCGGCTCCCCAGATTTCCAGCGTCTTCAATACCATGTTATTAATTCGCAATACAAACCGCCGGAAAAAGTTTGTATTTCTGTCAGCAACTCCTGACGAGCAATTAATTAAGAGACTAGAAACAGCAGGTTTTCGCTGTCAAACTATCGACCCTTTAAAAGCAGGCAAATATCGGTTTCCCGATCGCCATGCTGAAATCGAACAGTTGAAAGCAGACTCCTGGCGGCAGATATTGAGGGAAAGTACGCTGACTTTTATTTCCCTAGAACCCACTTCAAAAGCTTGTGAAAATTGGCTGAAAGACAGCGCACATCTCATCCTGGCTCACTTTAAAAACTATCCGGGGAGTAAAGGAGCTATTATCCTGAATTCCATTGCTGCCGTCAAGCGGCTGACACCATTTTTCCGGGAATTGTTCGAGCCTCACGGTTTAGTTGTGGGCGAAAATACTGGGTTGTCGGGAAAGATGGAAAAAGAGCGATCGCTCTCGTCAGACTTAGTTCTCGGTACTAGCACAATTGATGTCGGGGTAGACTTCAAAATCAATTTGCTAATTTTTGAATCCGCCGATGCCGGCAACTTCATCCAAAGATTGGGAAGGTTGGGGCGACACGATGGCTGCGATCGCAATGGAGAGTTTATTCAGTTTAAAAATTTTACAGCCATAGCACTCATCCCTAATTTCTTAGTAGAACGCTTGTTTGCGGGTGACGAGCCCCTTTTAGAAGTGAACGGGATTTATGACCGTCCTTTTTTCTATCAACAAATTCGCGAAAACTACCGCCAAATCAACAATTTTGAGGGATATTATTCGCGGTGGGGTGCGGTGCAGTCAGTTCAAATTTGTTGGGAATTAGGGCACAGGACAATTAAACAGCAGTACGCAGCAAGTCAGAAGGCTTTTCAGGAAGCTGCTCAAAAAGTATTTAAAACTAGCTTGGGGAAAGTGGCCGGTAATATTAAACTGTGGGGCAAAGAGTGGCAAGAGCGATCGGGTAATAAGACAGGAAATCCAATAGTTGAAGATGCTAGCAGTTTTCGAGGTTCTAGTCCCCTGCAATGCGGCATTTGCGATTTAACCGATTCCCATGAGGCAGACAAATTTAAAACTTACGATTTACCAGGAATTTTGAGCAACTTGGAAATCGAACCGATGACGGAATCTGCATTTATGCGAATGTTGAACGAGACATCGGAACGTCTTGGGCAACCAATTGCCAAAGGTCGATTTAAACATTGTCTTGCTTTTTTGAAGTTGCATAGTTATCGGGAGGAAAGACTGAATTGGAAATTTACTTATTCGGGAAATTTAGAGGAAAATGCTGCTGCTTGGAAGGTTCAGGTTTTAACGGGTATTGAGGTTTTGCAACCTGAGAATTATTGGATCGGGGAAATCAATAAGCGTTTGAAGAAGCAAGCATTGGTTTGTTATGTGCTGCGCTATCCGGTGGCTGAAGTGCGATCGCGCCTGCAATTGCCGGTACACTTTCAGATTTATCCGATTTGCGATCGGTACAGTTTCCACGATACGACTGCACCTTACTCTATAGCGTTTGGACAGTCGGCGCTGTTGGTGGACACGCTGGCCCACTGGCTCAAGAGCAAGGGGGATGAAATATGGATTGCGTAGAAGGTCAAGCCCTAATAGGGGTTTTGCATTGTACAGAAGTCAATGCTGGGAAAGCATCCAACAACCTCAATAGAGTAGGCCATGTTTCAATCCCTGATAGGTATTTATACTTACTTGAGCAGTGCCAAGAAGCTTTGCTTTCCTACTGTGAGTTTAGCAGAAGAGAGCGAGTACGTCATAAAAAAAGCTTTTGTTGTTATGGCATACTCAATTAGCGAATGTATAATGAGAGGTGTTGTAATCCACGAGGAGAACTGCCCATGTCCCAGCAGAATCTTGACGCTGACCAACTACACCATTTGATTTGTGGTCTAACAGAAGACCTGAAACAATTCCGGCTGTATACCTCAATCTTAGGAAAATGTCAACAATTCTTAATAATTATCTACAATCAACAGGCTAAGATTCAGTCTCTTGAGGCTGAAAATGTTTATCTCACAAGTATTAACCGCGATCGAGCAGACAAAATTTCTGAATTGGAGTGTCTAGTAAATCCTTTTTCTCAAGATGGAAATGCTATTTGCAATGAATAATGTGTTTTCGGTACCAACATAGACTCCCTAAAGGCGCAAAATGGCTAAAAAACGTCAAAAACCAGACGAAGAGCACATACAACTCTCATTATTCGATATCCAAGTGAATTTGAACTCAGAGCGATCGCATAATGCAGATGATGCAGATAATGCAGATGATGCAGATGATGACTGGCTGCAAGATGAGGAATTAGGTTCAAACTTTGAAACGTCCGATCGCACGATCGAACCTCAAACTCGCGACTTACTAACCCTCAAACTCTTGCGAGAAGCTATTCAGAGTCAAAATCCAGGCGATCGCGTCATGGCAGATTTGGCCGAGTACGTACTGCCAAATCTGCTGCGAGTGGCCATTGGTGTGACAGCCAAAGGTGGCAAATTTTTCGACGAACTCGATCGGCAAAAAGGCAAAGAGAACGTTAGACGAGACAATGCAGGCGATCAGTCCCTAAATACTCACCTGCTAAATGGATTATTTCCTGCTAATTTAATTGAACAGCGGTTAGAAAAACTCGACACCACCGTGCGGCGATCGGTGGGAGAAAAAGAAAGGCGATTAGTAATTGCTGGATTTATTCTCCACGACTTTGAAAAATTTCCCGATGTCCCCAACGATTGTCGCAAGTTACCGCTAGAACAGCACCGTCAAATTATTGATGAAAAAGTGCGACAGTTAGGAATAGATAGTTTCATCAATCCCGACGATCCAGATGCTTATCGAGAATACATTGACGATTTGCTCTGCCTTGCTTACAACGCTCAGCGACGTTGGGATACTAACTGGAATTTTTCCGAATTTGGGTTAAATCCAGTGTTGCGCGATCGCACACTCCGCAGTCTCTCAGACTTAACCTGTTTAGCAGATTCCCTAGCATCTATTATCAAACATCCCCAAGATGCCGAAAATACCAGACTAAACGAGTTAATCCACAGCCTCAGCGGCGGGCAATTAAAATTCACTTATCACAGCATCGCTGAAAACAGAGGCGTACTTACCAACGTCGTCAATAACGCTTTAATGGAAGTGCATACGGCGCTGAACACCGACGATCGCACCTACTACGAACCATTACTTTACCTACCAACAGGTGTAATTTACCTAGCACGCTCGGATGCTCCTGCTATTTCAATTGCAGACTTACCAGAACGAGTAGTTAGCAAGATTAAACAACTCTGCGCCGGACAATTGCAACGGCGACAAACTGGTTTTGGCAGAGATGGTAAAGGCATGAAATATGCGGAGTATTATAACCTATTTTTTGATACATTCGAGTTGATGTTAGTTGCAATTAAGGCTACTTTACGCATTCTTAAAATCGGGAAAAACTCTGTTGCCAAAAGTCGCAGCGATAATCTGATAAAATTTCAAAAGCAGGATGTTTTGTCGGTCGATTACAACTTCAATTTTGACGACGATCTGAGGATTGACCAAATTGCTGAACTTGGCGACTTAGTGAGCCGTAAGATTTGGGGAGAACAGGTTAATACCATCGAAGCTGCACGCAAGAAAGACAAAAAACTACCCGCATTACCTCATCTAGATATTATCGATGAAATTGCTAAGTTTTGGAACCTGTCCGACTATCTGCCAGCCCTGAGAGAAATTCAACGAATTAATGAACGCCTGAAAGAACTTAAACTAAAAGGTAATACAGGCGGCGTTCCTTACGAATGGTACTATTTAGCAGCAAAGTACCTAGAACATCACCCAGGAATTGAGGATGTGCGGCAACTTTGCGAACAGGCGATCGCCCACATTTCCCAAATGATTAAACCCATTCTTTCACAGTACAAATTGCCCGACGGTTGGGACGATTTGCGACTGTGGGTAACGCGGGTTGTCATGTTACCCGGAAATACACCATTGGACACAGCATCCAGTAACGTATTTTTAGATGAATTGGAACGCTACCAACTCGCTAAAAAACAGGGTAGAGGAAGACAGTTAATCTGTTCGATTTCCCATTCAGCTTACACGGTGACAGAACAAATGGAATCAGCCGTTTTGTTCACCCCTCAAGTTTACACTAACAAACAAATGTTGGGAGGTTCTAACGCCAAACGTAATATTTCTAGTATTGCAGGTTTAGAAATGATGCTGAGACAAATTTTAATGAATCAAACTCAAGCTGTGGGCAAAAAATTTGAAGATGGCAAATATCGCTATCTCTATTTTTATCCCACATATTACTTCACCCCAGAGACAAATAAATTTCTGCAAAAAGCCTACACTAGCATTTTTCAAACCCGCTTTGATACCAGCATTCGCAATCATTTTATCAGCAAGGATTTGCAAGCCGATTTTGGACGCGAACGCTATCAAAGCATCGATAGTTTCCTCATAGATGAAAACATCGAACCAGGAAAAGACCGCACCTTCAAACTTTCCTATCCCGAAGACCAACCCCTAACATTTTACTTCATGGCGCTTCCCCCCGGTAGAGATGCAACTGATACCGAATCATGGGTAATGCCAACTTGGTTAGCTTTTGCCTTCCCGATGATTCTGGATGTCAAAACTGTGGTTTCGGAGTCGCCTATTCCGCCTTTTAACGACGGTGCGGAATTTGAAGAAAGCGTATTTCTTGACAGTGTACCCCAAGCTTTTCGGGTTTTGACGAAGCGAGATCGCTTTCGCCTCGACTATATCCTAGAAGGTTGGGAAGAAAACGGCAAATCTTATCCTGCACCTTTGAATGTTTTAACTGCTGCTTATGCCATTCATCTTGATGTTAATGCAAAACAAGGGAAGTCCGGTTATGACTCCAACTGGGGAAAATTAACTGAACTTGCCACTGATTTTGAAACCAGCCCGCTTTATGTGTTTAGCTACCTAAATAAGTGGGTTCGGAAACAGAAAAATGAAACGGCATCAATTCAAAAGATTAAGCTTTATGCTTATCATTTTTACCCTTGTTTTGACTCCTATGCCAACTATAATCATGAAGAGGATAGATTGACTGTGACAACCGCATCAAGCTTAAACCACCCCCAAAAACTCACGGATTTGTATCGCAGATTCTACCGTGCAAATAAGCGATACAATCCCAAGGCAAATGCTGTACTGAAACCGATTGATATTACCTCTAAAACTATCCTGGAAGCCGATCGCTGTTTTCAAAATGAATCTTTAGTGTTGGCTGTTGCTGCTGAAGTTTCAAAACTCATGGATCGCGTTCACTCTTCTACTGCTGAAGGACGCTGGATTTTCAGCAAGCGGGAGGAAGAACGAGAGGCAATTTTAGAGTTTGCTCGCTATTTTGTTGAGGAGGTATTTGAGAAATCGTTTGCAGGCGATCGGGCCCGTTTAGCTGGTCGCCAAATCAACCTAATCCGAGATACCTGCGAATTTCTTTACCGTTTAGAGAATGACAAGGAAAATCGCGCGCGAGATGACAAATCTCCTGACGTATCTCAGGAAGAAGGTGAGGATTAAAGCTGAAGTTATTGTTCTATCGGCTACACGCAAACAACAAAACTAACATTTTTACATAGGACACAAATCATGCCTTTCTTGAAAACAGTTGACTCTAAATTTTTCCACACTAACATCCCTTACAAACCAATGGGAAAATATGTACATTTTCTGACTGTGCGAGTCACAGAATCTTATCCCCTATTTCAGACCGATGGAGAACTGAATAAAGCGCGGGTGAGGTCAGGAATTCAAGACCAAAAACCAATCAGCCGCCTGACCATGTTTAAGCGCAAGCAATCTACACCAGAACGTTTAGTCGGTCGCGAGTTGCTGCGTAACTACGGTTTTATGACCGCTGAAGATTGCGAATACAATGTCAAGTTTGCCATGAATAACCCTGATTGCATTATCTACGGATTTGCGATCGGTGACTCTGGTTCAGAGAAATCAAAAGTCGTAGTTGACACAGCATTTTCAATTACAGCTTTTGACGAATCTCACGAGACTTTTACCCTCAACGCTCCCTTTGAGAATGGCACAATGGCATCTAAGGGCGAAGCAGGTACCAAGCCGGGGGAAGTTACCAGTCGCATCAATCAGCAAGACCACATCAAACCCCAGATTTTCTTTCCGAGCATTGTCACCCTAAAAGACCCTACGGAAGCTAGTTTTTTGTATGTTTTCAACAACATCCTCAGAACGCGGCACTATGGCGCTCAAACCACCCGCACAGGTAGAGTCAGAAATGAGTTAATTGGTGTCGTATTTGCCGACGGCGAAATTACCAGTAACCTCCGCTGGACGCAAGCAATTTACGACAAATTGCAGGTTGAAGATAAACTTAATTCCAACAACCCTCTCAATGAAGATGATGTAATTGCCGCTGCTAGCGCTGCTATCGAAACATTAATGTCTGAGGAATTCATCGTGCATCAAGACTTTATTGGGGATAAGTTTACGCCATTAATTACAGAAGTTAAAGCTATTATTGGCAATGAAGATGAACTCAAAAAGATGTTGAAAAAAGCTGATGATGAAGCTAAAGCTTACGCGAAGAAGCATATTAAAAGTAAGGCAGGATCTACAGCAGCAACGGAGTAAAAACAATGACTTGGATTTACCGCTGTCAAATCGAGTTGCACGATAGTTTGTATTTTGCAACTCGCGAGATAGGGAGACTTTACGAAACAGAGCCAGTAATTCACAATTACGCGCTTTGTTACGCCCTCGGTTTGGTGGATAGCGCCATCTATTCTACCACCGTGGCTGAAGAAGATTCCTATCGCTATTTTTGTCCCGAACAAATTCCTAAATACGAGCTGCATTTAACGGCGCTCAACCAACAGGGGATTTATGTAACTCCGGCGCGATCGATCTCTCACGCATCCACTCTCAATACATGGAAATACGCCAACAACAACTATCACGTTGAGATGGAGAAAACCCAGAAAAATATCCCCAGTTTTGGCAGAACTAAAGAAATTGCACCGGAAAGCAAATTTGAGTTTTTCATAGTCTCAGAAAAGTCTCTGAAACTGGCGAAATGGATTCGTCTGGGAAAGTGGATGAGCAAAGCTGAGTTAACGACTGAAGAAATGGGCAATGGCGATAATCGCAAAAATGGCGACTTTATTTTCCCTTATTTGCTCAATCCCTTAGATGTGATGTTTTCCCATCAAGTCCTCAGCTACGACGTGGTGAATATGCCGCCAGTAAGTTTGATTCAAAATATCAAAATTCGCGGTCAACATTACCAGTTTGAAAACCTCAGAATTCCAGCTTGTATGGAATATCGCTTTCGGGCTAGTTAAATTTCAAAAAGGTTCGCAGTGAGGACTGAAGCCTTCACTACAAACTTACTGAATTAGGACTTACGCAGGGGGGAAGAAACCGGGTTTTTACGAAAATCCTTCGTTGTTACCCGCAGATTAGGTAAAAAACCCGGTTTCTTTGGTCTTGGCGCATAAATCCTGTGAATTTTATTCTTTCCACAGCAACAAACGAGCTAGCAAACTATGCCGCACAGCCTCATCCTCAACCTCCTCCCCCTCTCCCCGATTCCCCCCGGATACCTAACGGGAAGACACCTGCACGCCCTCTTTCTCACCCTCGTGAGCTCCGTTGACAAAGAACTCGGCGATCGCCTCCACGATGCCACCGCCCAAAAATCCTTCACCCTCAGCCCTTTGCAAACTAAAAAATGCCCTTTCAAAAAACACCATTTCCTGCAATGGGAACACACAGAACCGATTCCAGAACACACGCTGTGTTGGTGGCGAATTAGTATGCTGGATGACACTCTATTCGGCAAATTAACTAATCTTTGGCTGAATCTCAATCCCTCGAAGCCGTGGCATTTGGGCCCGGCGGATTTGATGATTACTAAGATTTTGGGAACGCCCCAAGTAGATCAGCCTTGGGCTAATGCTTGCGATTACTCTCAATTGTACGATCGAGCTTCTGACACTAATCGCTTAATTGCCTTCAGTTTTGCGACTCCTACTACCTTTCGACAGGGAAAATTTGATTCAGTGATTCCTACTAGAGACTGCGTTTTTAACAGTCTCCTCAGTCGGTGGAACAAGTACAGCCCGATCGCAATTCCCGACCTGTCATTCGATGCACTTTATTCGACATTTGTCAATATCCGAAGTGAAAAATTGACTAACTATCAAAGCGATTTTGTCGGCATGGTTGGGGAGGTTAGTTATCGGATTTTGGGAGATGTGGAGCCTTTAGTGATTAAGCAAATTAACGCTTTGGCTGATTTTGCTGTTTACTGCGGGGTGGGGAGGAAAACTCCGATGGGAATGGGAATGACTCGACGAATTGTTGTTAATAAGAGTTAAACGGATTTTGAGGGCGGGCCAGATGCCGGAATTCCTGGGCGGGCCAGATGCCGGAATTCCTGGGCGGGCCAGATGCCCACCCCACAATAACAATAAACTCTTGTGGAACAGGCATCTTGCCTGTTGCTAATTCCAATTATTAATCTCCTACAAACCATCAAAATTATGAACGATTTTGATTACATTTCGATCGCATCCTTGAACCAATACTCTTACTGTCCTCACCGCTGCTGGCGGATGTTCTGTGCGGGGGAGTTTGCGGATAACCAGTATACCATAGAAGGGACGAGTTTGCACGATCGCGTTCACACTATGGGCGAGATCAACCGCGATGAGACTTGGCAGGTGCGGGCGATTTGGCTGAAGTCGGAACGCTACAGGCTGATTGGTAAGTCGGATTTGATTGAGTCGGAGAATGGTGAGTTGTATCCGGTTGAGTACAAGCGGGGACGCAAGGGGGAATGGGATAATGATGAGTTGCAGGTTTGCGCTCAAGCGCTTTGTTTGGAGGAGATGACGGGGAAAAGTATTGCGACTGGATATGTGTATTACGCGCAGTCGCATCAGCGGCAAAAGGTGGAGATTTCTGAGGGTTTGAGACAAGAGGCGATCGCAACTATTGAAAAAGTCGGTGCTCTTTGGCGATCGGGAAATATCCCGTTACCAGTTTACACCGCTCGGTGTTCGGGATGTAGTCTTTCTTCCCAATGCCTGCCCCAAGCTGCTAGCAAAGTCAACCGCTATCAAGAAGCAAGTTAACCTGCAAATAGGAGAATTCACAATGGGAACTGTTTACATCACGCCAGAAGATGCTTTTATCGGCAAATTAGACGAACGCCTTACCGTTAAAGCTGACAAAAAAACTCTCATTGACGTGCCATTAATTAGAATTGACGGTGTTGTTGTATTGGGACGCGCTACGGTTTCTCCGGCTGTTGTTATGGAATTGTTGGAACGTCACATTCCTTTAAGCTTTCTGACGGCAAACGGACGCTATTTAGGGAGGCTGGAACCGGAAATGACTAAAAATATTTTTGTGCGAAAAGCTCAGTGGAAAGCTGCCGGTGAATCGGAACAAGCGGTGCATTTGGTCAGGGGGTTTGTACGGGGAAAGCTCAAGAATTACCGGACTACGTTGTTAGAGTGCCAACGCAAATATTCTCAACCAGATTTTGAAAAACCGATCGCACAATTGAAAGAAGTAATTGCATCCGTTGATAAAACTTCAAATATTAATTCGCTGCGAGGATTAGAGGGGGCGGGTAGTGCGACTTATTTTGGCTGTTTTAATCGGCTGATTCGGGTGCCGGAATTTAGCTTTGAAGTTCGCCGCCGCCGTCCCCCTACCGATCCGGTAAATTCTCTGTTGAGTTTGGGATATTCTCTGTTGCGACACGATGTTCAAAGTGCGGTGAATATTATCGGGTTCGATCCGTATTTGGGATATTTGCATTTTGAGCGCTACGGGCGTCCTTCTTTAGCGCTGGACTTGATGGAAGAATTTAGACCTTTGGTAGTTGATGCTGTGGTGTTAGCAGCGATCAATTTGCAGAAAATTTCTCCTAGTGATTTTACGGCTGAACCTTTGAGTGGCGCGGTTTCTTTGACAAAAGAAGGGTTGCACAATTTTTTGCGGCTTTACGAGCAAAAGAAACAGTCAAAGTTCAAGCATCCAGTTATGGGAAAGCTGTGCACCTATCAAGAAGCTTTTGAAATTCAAGGGCGGCTGATGGCTAAGTATTTGATGGGTGAAATTGACAAATATCCACCTTTGTTTTTGAAATAGGGAGACAATGAAGTTATGTTTGTTCTGGTTTGCTACGATATATCTGAGGACAACCGTCGCACTAAGATTCACAAGATTCTCAAGTCTTATGGGGAATGGAAGCAGTATTCGGTGTTTCATTGCGATGTGACGGATACTCAGTATGCCCGGATGCGCCAACGTCTGGGCCGGGTGATTAAGTCTGATGAGGATAGTATTCTGTTTCATTTTTTGTGCGCTTGCTGTCAGGGCAAGATTGAGCGGATTGGCGGCCGGGCACCGCTGGATACTACGATCTTTATGGTGTGATTTTGCGTCTGGCTATAGGTGTTGAACGGAGGGGGTGAATTTTAATGGCTGAGAGCTTTACTAGGACTGGGTTTGCGGTGGTTTGTACCTCATGCGGGTCAGACGCAAATGCTGAAAACTTTACTGGGAGAGAGTTTGAGGTCTATTTGAATTTTGCCCCCTTGACAGGGCGATCGGTGAAATGGTATATTGATTTCATTCAGACGCAACTGAACCTTGAAAACCTTATATTTCAAGCCTCCCAGACAGCGGCGGCCGCAATCAAACTAAAACCCTATTAGGGATTGAAACCTGACGACCCCACCGAAAACGAGTAGTTGGACGCTGCCCGGCCGCAATCAAACTAAAACCCTATTAGGGATTGAAACATGCACGCGATCGCATACTTGCGCCCAAGCTCTGCCGCAATCAAACTAAAACCCTATTAGGGATTGAAACGGTTCAATTTTTGGGTCAACCCACCGCGCTGTTAACTGCCGCAATCAAACTAAAACCCTATTAGGGATTGAAACCCAAACTTGGGAATATCAATACCGTGCGCGATAGAGCCGCAATCAAACTAAAACCCTATTAGGGATTGAAACACCAACTTATCCAGTGTAGAAGTCACTACCGCGAGCCGCAATCAAACTAAAACCCTATTAGGGATTGAAACAGGGCCCGGTAAAATTGCAATTTTGGCGATCGCACGCCGCAATCAAACTAAAACCCTATTAGGGATTGAAACTTAATTGGAACTTCTGGAAATTGCAGGTACGACCAAGCCGCAATCAAACTAAAACCCTATTAGGGATTGAAACTAGACAAAGCGATAGCGATACGGCTTGTATTCGTGGGCCGCAATCAAACTAAAACCCTATTAGGGATTGAAACGATCCTTCATATACGCAACGACTCCGGTAATTTCTTGGAGCCGCAATCAAACTAAAACCCTATTAGGGATTGAAACAAGTCAGAGACGCAGCAAACCAAATCAGAAAAAAATGCCGCAATCAAACTAAAACCCTATTAGGGATTGAAACTTAGCGTCCCGGATGGCGATGTCGATCGCCCGAGCCGCAATCAAACTAAAACCCTATTAGGGATTGAAACAATTCCAACTACTCCAACAAACCAACAAAACACAGCCGCAATCAAACTAAAACCCTATTAGGGATTGAAACTCACTGACTTGACTTGATAGTGTTTACTTGCGCGCCGCAATCAAACTAAAACCCTATTAGGGATTGAAACAAGCACGGCAAAGCTTGAGGAGATTGCAGAGGCTTTAAGCCGCAATCAAACTAAAACCCTATTAGGGATTGAAACTTAGGAGGACGGCTCTAACCCAGATGAGTAACGCCGGGCCGCAATCAAACTAAAACCCTATTAGGGATTGAAACCTAACTTTTCCGTTAGGGTTTGATGCTGTTGGTGGGCAGCCGCAATCAAACTAAAACCCTATTAGGGATTGAAACGGGTGGATTAATCAGGGCGGGTGTGGGCGCGGTGCGCCGCAATCAAACTAAAACCCTATTAGGGATTGAAACATTTAATGTTAACAGAAGGCGTTAATCCTAATTTATGCCGCAATCAAACTAAAACCCTATTAGGGATTGAAACCCGGCAGGATGCCAGATTTTATTACACAGTCTTGAGCCGCAATCAAACTAAAACCCTATTAGGGATTGAAACCGAGCTCGATTCTCCCATAGGCTCAACTTGGTTAGGCCGCAATCAAACTAAAACCCTATTAGGGATTGAAACGAGATATGAATCTGTCCCACCTCTAAAATCAGCCGCGCCGCAATCAAACTAAAACCCTATTAGGGATTGAAACATTTCCTCCTGCTTTTTTCTTCGTTGCCGATCGCGCCGCAATCAAACTAAAACCCTATTAGGGATTGAAACCGATTAGGCGATCGAGCATGGTTTTAGCTTCTACAGCCGCAATCAAACTAAAACCCTATTAGGGATTGAAACTCTATATAATTAAAACAAGGAATGCGCGCGCGGGCCGCAATCAAACTAAAACCCTATTAGGGATTGAAACAATTCTAACAGCTTCGCATCCTTTTTGCAACTCAGGCCGCAATCAAACTAAAACCCTATTAGGGATTGAAACAAAGAGGGACAAGGAGCCTCAACAGGATTATTATTAAAAGCCGCAATCAAACTAAAACCCTATTAGGGATTGAAACAGTGTAATAAACATTCCGACTTATTAATGAACCAAGGCCGCAATCAAACTAAAACCCTATTAGGGATTGAAACAAGAGCTGGTGCGAGAACGGTACGCGCTGGGTGCCGAGCCGCAATCAAACTAAAACCCTATTAGGGATTGAAACATACCCATAATTAAGACTTCTGTACAATAATTTTAAGCCGCAATCAAACTAAAACCCTATTAGGGATTGAAACAAATTGTTGATTTCTTGAAAAAAAGTGATTTCAGAGCCGCAATCAAACTAAAACCCTATTAGGGATTGAAACCTCCTGATTGGTGGATGAACCCGCTACCTTATAGAAGGCCGCAATCAAACTAAAACCCTATTAGGGATTGAAACCGTACCTGATAGGGTCTTGACCCGTCATCTTTTGCCGCAATCAAACTAAAACCCTATTAGGGATTGAAACCTTTTCGAGTCCATCCTGTTACGCGCTCTCTGGCTTTGCCGCAATCAAACTAAAACCCTATTAGGGATTGAAACATACCCTCCAATGTAATTTCAGAAGAAACTCGCGCCGCAATCAAACTAAAACCCTATTAGGGATTGAAACACCAAATATTTTTGTATCAAGTTATGATACAAACGAGCCGCAATCAAACTAAAACCCTATTAGGGATTGAAACAACTAATTCGCAACTGCCTTCGGGCAAGCCCGCACGCCGCAATCAAACTAAAACCCTATTAGGGATTGAAACAAAGAATCCTGCAAACGCATCCTCAACCGCTGACGGCCGCAATCAAACTAAAACCCTATTAGGGATTGAAACACAATTTATGAAGTTTTCTGAAGCCTTGGATAAAGCCGCAATCAAACTAAAACCCTATTAGGGATTGAAACAACAAGTTAGCTGAAAAGAAAAATGCAAACTATGCCGCAATCAAACTAAAACCCTATTAGGGATTGAAACAGGGAACCTTTATAACTACCGGGAGGCGTGAATGCCGCAATCAAACTAAAACCCTATTAGGGATTGAAACCGCCAAATTGGAATCAATGAAACACGGAGAGGTTACAGCCGCAATCAAACTAAAACCCTATTAGGGATTGAAACTCTTTATTTTGATTCCTACGTTACCATCACCTAAGCCGCAATCAAACTAAAACCCTATTAGGGATTGAAACTTTACCGGGACGATTACTACAACCCCGACTCCACCGCCGCAATCAAACTAAAACCCTATTAGGGATTGAAACCGAGGGCAGAAAAAATATCGCATCCTTCGGCTTTTGGAGCCGCAATCAAACTAAAACCCTATTAGGGATTGAAACTGCCGATGGTTATTGTCATGATTTTTTTTCACTAGCCGCAATCAAACTAAAACCCTATTAGGGATTGAAACGTCTTTTCCAAAATATTTGTCTTTGTGTTTGCCGAGCCGCAATCAAACTAAAACCCTATTAGGGATTGAAACGATCCAAAATATGCCGATACTGGCAGCGCGCCCTTGCCGCAATCAAACTAAAACCCTATTAGGGATTGAAACTAAAGCCTCATTTAATGGTAATCCCGCACCAACCGCGCCGCAATCAAACTAAAACCCTATTAGGGATTGAAACACGCTCTTGGACTTGCCTCAAGAGCTTGCATATTATGAGCGCCGCAATCAAACTAAAACCCTATTAGGGATTGAAACTTGGCAGGCTTATACTTAACTAAAGACGAATCGAAAGCGCCGCAATCAAACTAAAACCCTATTAGGGATTGAAACGAATCCCCCCTCCCACAAAAGAGAGGGGACTCGACCGCCGCAATCAAACTAAAACCCTATTAGGGATTGAAACTGGGGAAGTCGTGACTTGGCTAGCGGGTCCAATCGCTGCCGCAATCAAACTAAAACCCTATTAGGGATTGAAACCGAGTGGTGGAAACAGTGCCTCTATCGGAGACGGTAGTAAAGCCGCAATCAAACTAAAACCCTATTAGGGATTGAAACAGGTTACTTGGACGGAACTTCGGAAGAAATTTGCCGCAATCAAACTAAAACCCTATTAGGGATTGAAACTACTGTAATCGCTGGCTTCTTGTGGAAAGGTATCAGCCGCAATCAAACTAAAACCCTATTAGGGATTGAAACTCGATCGCCAAATCTACCAGTTCAGCCACAGCCTCTTCGCCGCAATCAAACTAAAACCCTATTAGGGATTGAAACTTTGTCGGTTGTGCGGCCGGCGTTGATGCTGCTGCCGCCGCAATCAAACTAAAACCCTATTAGGGATTGAAACTAATTTTAGCGATGAACAAATTGCATTCTTAGCTAAGGCCGCAATCAAACTAAAACCCTATTAGGGATTGAAACTTTCCTAGTGCCATCCGCGACGTAGTATTGTTTTGCCGCAATCAAACTAAAACCCTATTAGGGATTGAAACACGTAGGAATATTATAAATATAAAAAACCTACGTGACAGCCGCAATCAAACTAAAACCCTATTAGGGATTGAAACAAAATACGGAAGTTACAAGGGCTTGAAAGACTTTTGCCGCAATCAAACTAAAACCCTATTAGGGATTGAAACTGGCAAATAAATGGCTCAAGCCAGATTCCACGTTCATGCCGCAATCAAACTAAAACCCTATTAGGGATTGAAACTTTAAAGTGAAAGTGCAGCGAGGGTGCAACACAGCCGCAATCAAACTAAAACCCTATTAGGGATTGAAACAAGCTCAATATGAGATTTTTTTACATTTTTCATAGCAATGCCGCAATCAAACTAAAACCCTATTAGGGATTGAAACGATCGCCCCATCAGCCGCAAGCTGACGCACAATTCCGCCGCAATCAAACTAAAACCCTATTAGGGATTGAAACATACTATATTGTTGGCGCTGACACTGGTCAATGACGCCGCAATCAAACTAAAACCCTATTAGGGATTGAAACTTGACATAATTTGAACCACTCTCATAGAAGTTAAGCCGCAATCAAACTAAAACCCTATTAGGGATTGAAACTAAGCAGAAGCGCGTCAAGTAATCTTCAAGTTGCGCCGCAATCAAACTAAAACCCTATTAGGGATTGAAACTGGAAAGCCGTAAACTTTAGCTACCCGATTCTACCTCGCCGCAATCAAACTAAAACCCTATTAGGGATTGAAACTGAAGACTGGGGACAATACAAAGGCTGTTGGATGTGCCGCAATCAAACTAAAACCCTATTAGGGATTGAAACTTTTCTACATCTTTGTTGGCGGCAGAGATAGGCGATCGCAAGCCGCAATCAAACTAAAACCCTATTAGGGATTGAAACGGATAAAGTTTGCGACACAGTTGATAGCATTCTTGCCGCAATCAAACTAAAACCCTATTAGGGATTGAAACAAGGTTTGCCCCATTCATCTCGGGTGCAAATCCCATGCCGCAATCAAACTAAAACCCTATTAGGGATTGAAACTTAGGGCGGGGAACATAGCCGCCGATTCGCCTAGGCCGCAATCAAACTAAAACCCTATTAGGGATTGAAACTGCCTTTTCGCTTGACTTCACCGCCACCAGTAAAGCCGCGCCGCAATCAAACTAAAACCCTATTAGGGATTGAAACAAGAAGAAAAATTTAATTAGCGGATGTAGGTAATGCCGCAATCAAACTAAAACCCTATTAGGGATTGAAACGCCTTTAATTCCCAAATTTAATAAGCACATTGCAATGCCGCAATCAAACTAAAACCCTATTAGGGATTGAAACAGAGATTCAATACCTGTAGATACGAACGACAACAAAGCCGCAATCAAACTAAAACCCTATTAGGGATTGAAACTTTGCTTAATACTTCACCTTTCCGCAACTCTTCTAAAAGCCGCAATCAAACTAAAACCCTATTAGGGATTGAAACGCCAAGTCGATCGCCGAAGCTTACCGCCACAAATTAGCGTGGCGGCCGAGTGCCGCAATCAAACTAAAACCCTATTAGGGATTGAAACTTTTACTAGCATCGTTGCGCCAAGCTTTCTCACGCCGCAATCAAACTAAAACCCTATTAGGGATTGAAACGAGATCTCAGACTTGCTACCGGCATAACCCGCGATCGCCGCAATCAAACTAAAACCCTATTAGGGATTGAAACTGGTGGCATTATGGCGATCGACTTTGACGGGTCGCGCCGCAATCAAACTAAAACCCTATTAGGGATTGAAACTGTGAACTCGACAACCATCACCCCGGGCAGTGCCGCAATTAAACTAAAACCCTATTAGGGATTGAAACGAGGCACTTAGTCTTATCGAAAACCGCTCTAACGCCGCAATCAAACTAAAACCCTATTAGGGATTGAAACCTTGGCAATACCTCCACGTAATTTGTGGACGCAGCCGCAATCAAACTAAAACCCTATTAGGGATTGAAACATCCTCCACAATTAGGAGGCGGCAGCTCTAACAATCCGCGCCGCAATCAAACTAAAACCCTATTAGGGATTGAAACGTCAATATAGAGTGGTAGTTCTGACAATTCACCGATCGCCGCAATCAAACTAAAACCCTATTAGGGATTGAAACATCAGATCCGAAAGCCTTGACGACCCGACCGTGAGCCGCAATCAAACTAAAACCCTATTAGGGATTGAAACTGAAAGCACGGGCCGTCAGGTTGCGAGATTAGTAATGCCGCAATCAAACTAAAACCCTATTAGGGATTGAAACCAGTGTCTGAGTTGCTGTCAGTATTTCAAGGCTGAGCCGCAATCAAACTAAAACCCTATTAGGGATTGAAACTAGCCGATAAATTAGCTGATATATAAGATTTAGATAGCCGCAATCAAACTAAAACCCTATTAGGGATTGAAACGGAAGATTGGTACTGAAGGGAACCATTCAGGATGAGGCCGCAATCAAACTAAAACCCTATTAGGGATTGAAACAATATAGTTGAAAAAGCTAGTTTTCCTGAAAACCCAAGAGCCGCAATCAAACTAAAACCCTATTAGGGATTGAAACCCAAGTGAATCAATCTTAAATCAAATTGCTAATGCCGCAATCAAACTAAAACCCTATTAGGGATTGAAACCCGTGTGAAGTGCTGGAACAGTCAGAGTCGGCTCTAGAGCCGCAATCAAACTAAAACCCTATTAGGGATTGAAACCCGGTTCCGGTTCCACCTCGTTTTTAGCTAGCTGTTTTGCCGCAATCAAACTAAAACCCTATTAGGGATTGAAACTGCAGCTCATCCACCATAAAAGGCCTTTCGGTCTGCAAGGGCCGCAATCAAACTAAAACCCTATTAGGGATTGAAACTACCAATTACCGGGGCCCGATCGCGATTCATGCCGCCAAGCCGCAATCAAACTAAAACCCTATTAGGGATTGAAACATAAGTCCAATCAGCATCAAGCTGAGATAAAAGCGAGCCGCAATCAAACTAAAACCCTATTAGGGATTGAAACTTGGCACAGACCGGGGCTGGTGTAATTACCCCGGCCGCAATCAAACTAAAACCCTATTAGGGATTGAAACACAAATGCTTAAGGATAATACCTAGAGGCAATAAAGCCGCAATCAAACTAAAACCCTATTAGGGATTGAAACAAAGTCCTGAGCTTCGACAAAATTGAAATCCGCGCCGCAATCAAACTAAAACCCTATTAGGGATTGAAACAACTACGACGTAGCTACAGCAGCAGCAGAATGCTTAAAAGGCCGCAATCAAACTAAAACCCTATTAGGGATTGAAACTTTAAAAAATCGGGTTTTGTTGTTCCACAGCATCGCCGCAATCAAACTAAAACCCTATTAGGGATTGAAACAAATGCTGGCTTAGCTAAGAAATTACACGCACTCCGCCGCAATCAAACTAAAACCCTATTAGGGATTGAAACCAGAATTCTTCACAACCTCATACTCTATAAGGTTGCCGCAATCAAACTAAAACCCTATTAGGGATTGAAACAAGCGACACCGGAGCCGATTGATTTCAGATTGCTTGTGCCGCAATCAAACTAAAACCCTATTAGGGATTGAAACTTAAGTAGCTGGCATTCTCCGCAATCTTTTTGTGCCGCAATCAAACTAAAACCCTATTAGGGATTGAAACAAATTGGCTACCGATAAGCGACATTGGCACAAAACCAAGCCGCAATCAAACTAAAACCCTATTAGGGATTGAAACGTGTTGGTGACGACTGCTTGGACTTCAGGAGGAACAAGCCGCAATCAAACTAAAACCCTATTAGGGATTGAAACAATTCGCCCTGTTGTTTTGCCCACAGCAGATTCCCGCCGCAATCAAACTAAAACCCTATTAGGGATTGAAACTTGTGCTCTCATGGGTTCTTCATGCCCGATCTGAAAGCCGCAATCAAACTAAAACCCTATTAGGGATTGAAACTCTGGCAGATAACGCGCTTGCACTCCTTTTCTAGAGCCGCAATCAAACTAAAACCCTATTAGGGATTGAAACGCACAACTGCTTGGAGTAGCGATCGCCCAGGGCGTCAAGCCGCAATCAAACTAAAACCCTATTAGGGATTGAAACTCAGGCTGAGCGGGTGCGATCGGCGTAGCAGTATCAAGCCGCAATAAAGCTAAACCCCTATCAGGGATTGAAACTGATGTTTATACGTCAGAAGACGATCATCTTCCCGATTGCAATCAACCTAAAACCCTATCAGGGATTGAAACTTTCGGAAGTATTCACCAGAGGAGGAGACAGGAGGAAAGAGCGTATTCTTCTCCTGACTCCTGACTCCTGACTCCTTCTTCGCCGGAAACAAGTTTACTTCCAACACTTGTCACAGCACAGGTAGTGGTGATGGATAATCTCACATTTGATAAAAGTGGTCGGATTCAGGAATTGATTCAAACAACATGGTGTAGACTATTATATTTACCCCCATACTCTCCAGAGTTTAACAAAATTGAACAAAGAAGAGTCTTGGCTAAAAAGTCAAATTCGTAAACAGCTTGATGAGTTTGATTGCTTACATTTTGGCGACCCTTGGATGTCTTGCGCCTTGCATCCTAACACGGGCCGTTGCTATATGTGATTTCCCAGATTATTCAGTTGAAAAAATACCCAAATTATGACCACTCAAACAACTTCTCCACTCCTACTGGGCACCTTCAAAATCGGAGATTTATCCTTAAAAAACCGAGTAGTCATGGCACCCCTGACGAGAGCCAGAGCCGGTGAAGCGCGGATGCCCAACGCCTTGATGGCAGAGTATTACACTCAGCGAGCCTCCGCTGGTTTAATCATTACAGAAGCCACAGTGGTTTCTACTCAAGCTAATGGTTGGCTCAATACCCCCGGTATTTATTCAGACGAACAAGGCGAAGCTTGGAAACAAATTGTGACTGCGGTTCATGCCCACGAAACACCGATTTTCATGCAGCTTTGGCACTGCGGACGAGCTTCCCACAGCAGTTTTCATCAAAACAATCAATTGCCAGTTGCAGCATCTGCTATCAAAATAAACGGAGAAGGCATTCATACCCCTCTAGGCAAACAACCCTACGAAACCCCCCGCGCTCTAGAAACCGATGAAATCTCCCTGGTTGTAGAAGATTATCGCAAGGCGGCCCAACGGGCAAAAATGGCAGGTTTTGATGGTGTAGAAATTCACGCGGCAAACGGCTATCTCATTGACACATTCCTGCAAACCAAAACCAATCACCGCAATGATTTCTATGGCGGCACAGTTGAAAACCGTTACCGTTTTCTTAAGGAAATTGTCGAGGCGATTATCACAGTATTTCCGGCAAACAGAGTGGGAGTTAGACTTTCTCCCAATGGTGTTTACAATGATATGGGTTCTCCTAGTTATCGAGAAGATTTTCTGTATTTCGCGCGGCAGTTAAATGCCTATAATTTAGCTTACCTTCACTTGGTGGACGGTCTAGCATTTGGCTTTCATGAATTGGGAACGCCGATGATGATAGGTGAGTTTCGCGATGTGTTTACAGGGCCGCTCGTTGGCAACTGCGGATATACTCAAGAGCAGGCTGAAACTGCCCTGAGCAGCAAAGTTGCGGATTTAATTGCTTTTGGTCGGAATTTTATCAGCAATCCTGACTTGGTAGAGCGTTTTACTAATGGTTGGCCGCTCAATCCGCCTGCTGAAATGGGCGTCTGGTATTCTTTTGGCCCTGAAGGTTATATCGATTTCCCTACCTATCAGGAACCGGCAGCTATTTCTTAGTTGAGTTGGTTGGGGCGGGTTGATCAATAATATCATTTCCGGTAACACCGGAATGATGTTGACTGTTGACTGTTGACTGTTGACGGTTGACGCCGTGAACAGTCAACCGTCAACAGTCAACTCGAATTTACTATTCCGATGCTAACGGATTTGATATAAATACCGAGTATGTGCATCATAGATAATTGTCAACCCGCCCCCTAAAAGATGTATGGTTAATTTCTCCACATAAGAATCGAAGTTGGACTCATATTTAATTTTCATCGCCCGTTGAAAACGAGTATTTATTATTTGTAAAAACACTTCTTCTGGCTCCTGCCTCCCGTCTCCTGCCTCCTGCCCCCTGCCTCCCGTCTCCTGCCTCCAATTTCTAGCTTGGCCGCAAAAGTGAGAGCATCCCGGTTGAGATCGAGAACGTTTCCCCATATCCTAATAATCATAGGGTACTTCAAAACATCCAAGCTGCTAGCTCAGCGTTTGAGTGCCTGAAAAAAATCAATAGCGGAAGCGCTTTTAACAAGATGGCACAAAATCACAAATCAACGGTTATCATTACCGGCGCTTCCTCCGGCGTCGGTTTGTACGGCGCGAAAGCTCTCGCAGACAAAGGATGGCACGTAGTCATGGCCTGTCGGGACGTGCGGAAAGCCGGAGACGCCGCCCGAGAGTTGGGTATACCTGAAGGCAGTTTCTCCATCATGGAGATTGACTTGGGCGATTTGGAGAGCGTGCGTCGGTTTGCTCGGGCATTTAAGGCAAGTGGCAGGCCTCTGGACGCTTTGGTGTGCAACGCGGCCATTTATATGCCTTTGATTAAGGAACCGCTGCGAAGCCCGGAGGGTTACGAGTTGACGATGACTACCAATCACCTGGGTCATTTCCTGCTGTGCAACCTGATGATGGAAAATATGAAGCCTTCCTATTATTCCGATGCGAGAATCGTGATTTTGGGAACTGTGACTCACAATCCAGACGAGTTGGGTGGGAAGATTCCGCCGCGCCCGGATTTGGGCAAGTTTGAGGGTTTTGAAGCGGGTTTCAAAGACCCGATTTCGATGGTTGATGGCAAGAAGTTTGAACCGGTCAAGGCTTACAAAGATAGCAAAGTTTGCAATGTGCTGACGATGGGGGAATTGCACCGCCGCTTTCACGAATCCACGGGGATTACTTTCACTTCGCTGTATCCGGGATGCGTTGCGGATACGCCGCTTTTCCGCAACCACTATCCTTTGTTTCAGAAGCTGTTCCCGCTGTTTCAGAAGAATATCACCGGCGGTTACGTGTCGCAGGAGTTGGCGGGGGAAAGGCTGGCGATGGTGGTTGCTGATTCAGAATACAAGCAATCTGGGGCTTATTGGAGTTGGGGAAATCGCCAGAAAAAAGATGGCAAGTCTTTTGTACAGAAGGTTTCTCCCCAGGCCCGCGATGATGAAAAAGGCGAGCGAATGTGGGAGTTGAGTGCTAAGTTGGTGGGATTGACTGACGGGGCTCAAATGGGTGCTGCGGCTGGTGCGGGCCGGTCTGCATAATTCAAAGTTACAAATCCCCTTGATCAGGCTTGGCGGTTGAAACGGCGTCTACGCACAGGATGTGGGTAGACGCGGACTCAATAATCAAGGGGGTATTAAAGTCGGATTTGGTATGATGCACCAAAATAAAAGAAACCGGGTTTTTGAGTGGCTCTGCAGGTTGTAACTCACATCTTGCACTATTAAGAACAGGCAAGATGCCTGTTCATAAAAAGATTATTGAGAATGGTGCCAGAGCTCAGTTGTAGCGAGTCTTTTCGGACACAACCCGGTTTCTGGTTTACCCTGGCGTGCAGGGCTATTCTGGTCGCGGCACTAGCATGAAAGCGTAGGTTTTGCAACCCAAAATACCGGGTTTTTTTTACGGTTTACGATCGACTTACACGATATTTTTTCGGATAAGAACCCGGTTGGTGCGTAAGTCTTGGGAAATGAACAGCCGTCGATCGACCTTTTGGTTTGTAGCGTCGCCGAAACAGTGGGCTGCGACGGCTGTTCCCTTTTGTGCTGTTAAGATTGATTTTTACTTGAGGGTGCTCACTTCCTGAAAATATTTTCCCCCACATAAGCGAAATAATAATTATATCCTATGGCTTGTCGATCGCAAAAACTATTTTTACTCGCAGGAATTTTTGGGTTAGTTTGGCTGGGAAAACCAGCGAAAACATCCGCGAGCAACGTTGAAATTTTGACCTCAAATGTTGAGGATTTGGCAGCAGTCAGCAGCGGAGCCGATCGAGCTTTAGCCCCCAACGATACCACTTTTGACAAACGCGAAGACTTGCCTGTAAAAGACGAGGAAACGCAGTTACCCGCTGAATCAGAACGATCGGCTTTGGCGACAACTCTACCCTTATCCGCACCTGCAGAAACTGCCGACTTAGAGTCGGAAGCGGCAAATTCAGCCGTTAGCGAAGCCCTCGGAGAGGATCGCACATTCAGCACAAAAACTCAAGAAACCGAGATTTTTAACTCAGATCAAAAACTAGAAGAAAAAATTGACCCAAAAAAAACCGATTTGGGTATCGATCGACCTTTACAACTAAGCCAACTGCCCAACCCAATTCAGCCGCGAAAACCCGAATTACCAGCTTCTGAGCCACCAGAACCCCCTGCGCCGTCTCCCCTCCAACCCACCCAACCAACACCCGTTGAAAGCGAAATTAGACCAGGCATTCTGGGTACAATTAAGGTCGCTGGCTTTGAATTTGAGGGCAACACGGCTTTTAGCGATCGCGAACTCGCAGAAGTTACGCAACAGTTTGCCGGCCGCGAAATCACCTTTGCCGAACTGATCGCAGCCGAAGCAGCCGTCACTCAAAAATATGTAGCAGCAGGATACATCAATTCCGGGGCTGTAATTCCCGCTAACCAAACCTTTCCGAGAGAAGGAGGTGTGGTGAAAATTCGGATTGTAGAAGGCGGATTAGATGAAATTGTGATTACTGGAAACAGGCGCTTAAATTCAAATTACGTGCGATCGCGCCTAGAACGCGCTACCAGACGCCCCCTCAACCGAGATCGGTTGCTGGAAGCCTTGCAACTGCTGCAACTAGACCCCTTAATTGCTAATATTTCCGCCGAATTGCAAGCCGGAAGCCGCCCGGAAAACAGCCGCTTAGAAGTGCGCGTCAAAGAAGCAGACAACTTTAGCGCTGAAGTGTTTGCAGACAACAATCGATCGCCCAGCGTCGGCAGTTTTCGGCGCGGTGTTCGCATAAATCAAGCAAATTTGCTCGGTTTGGGCGACGGATTAGAGGTATCTTATGCTAACACCGACGGCAGCAACGAATTCAACGGCAGCTACACAGTCCCCGTCAACGCGCGCAACGGCACGATTGGGTTCGCTGCGAGTGCTGCTAGCACCAATATCATTGAGGAACCGTTTGATGCTGCTGAAATTGAGGGGAAATCGCGGACTTACGAATTAACTTACCGCCAGCCGATTGTCGAAAAGCCCGATCGCACTTTGGCTTTGGGACTGAGTTTTTCGCGGCAAGAAAGCGATACATTCCTGTCAGGCGAACGATTTGCGCTTTCGGCGGGAGCAAACGATCGCGGCGAAACGCGGGTTTCGGCTGTGCGGTTTTTTCAAGAATACGTGCAGCGGAGTTCCAGCCAAGTATTTGCGGCGCGATCGCAATTCTCCGTCGGTACTAATCTGTTCGGCGCGACTGCGAACGATAGCGGCCCTGACAGCCACTTTCTGGCGTGGCGCGGACAAGCGCAGTACGTGCGGCTGTTAGCGCCCGAAACCTTGCTGATTGTGCGTTCTGACATTCAATTAGCCGATCGCCCCCTGCTTTCCCTCGAACAAATTGGGATCGGTGGCGTTCAAAGCGTGCGCGGATACCGCCAAGATTTGCTGTTAACTGATAGCGGTGCGATCGCCTCTGCTGAAGTGCGAATCCCGGTTTGGCGTGTCCCAGAAGTCCAAGGGTTGTTGCAAGTCGCTCCGTTTATCGATTTTGGGGTAGGGTGGAACCATTCGGAGGAAAAGGCGAATCCTGAGTCGGATAAACTGCTGGGTGCGGGTTTGGGCCTAGTTTGGCAGATGGGCGATCGGTTGAATGTACGCTTAGACTATGGTATTCCTTTGATAAATGCTCGATCGGGCGATCGAACTTTGCAGGAAAAAGGTTTCTACTTTCGGATTAATTACTTTGCTTTCTAAATTGTAGGTTGGGTTGAGTGCGATCGAACCCCAACACTTTAGACCTCTTCAACAATTATTGTGGAACAGGCATCTTGCCTGTTCAATACTGACTTTTGTGGAGATTTCTTTTCATCTGCTCAAAAAGCGACACTGAAAGCGTTAGGGGCTTTGATTTGACACTCTCGATCGAGAGTCCGAATCATCTCCAAGGTCCGACAACATTTACGAGATAACGACCCCAGTCAGTGGCTGCCAGTATCTCCAATTCTGCATTAAGATGCCAGCCAGTCCGCTGCACTGAGCTTGTTAGACTAGCTCATTTAAAAGCATATAGTGTTGTTCCCCTTTTACTTTTCTTGATACGCAATTTATTTGAGTCAAAGAGCTGTTGGAAACATTGATCAATCTCTTTCGTCGAATAGTTACCAAATAATCCGTAACCGGGTTGCTTTGCTCCCCATCCCCGAATACGTGAAGCATTGAAAAACCAGGTAGAGTAGTGTTCTAAGAATTTAAGGAGCAGAGGGGTAAGCTCATCATGTTCAAGTACCACTGCAAAAGATGGGATTTCATCTTGCGGATCAGAGCTTGTAGCATCAGGTTGTTGTTGGAGAAATAATTGGTAAATCTCTTCCTCAATCTCATGCACATCCTGATCTTCTAAACCCAGCACCTCATATCGCCATTCCTTTAAGCGCTCTAAGGTCTGTTCATCAATAGGGAAATTAGAGTTACATTTTTCGATATATTTTTCTTCATATCGTTTTAGATTCTCTAAACGTATATGTGCAGGCTCTAATACACTCTCAATGATTCCCTTTGCTTTTTCACGAGATATACCAAGTCTCTGTCTTTTCGCTTCTAATATTTCTTCAGCTTCTCTATCAATAATTTTTACTTGTTTATAGTCAACATATTTCTCAACCAATTGACGATATTCCATCTCTGGTTCTCGTGGAACGTAGAACAGCAAAATATCATATCCCTCATCATCCAAGATGATATCTGGTTTCATATTGGGCTTAATTGCCTGAACCTTTGATTTTGCATATTTGTGTAACTCGTGAACATAAATCTTGCCATCTCCATTTTCATCTGCTGCACCAGTCTCGATTCCTTCTACTAGATATTGGGTGTATAGGGAAAGAGAGGCATCCTCATGTTGATGAGATACCTGAGTTGCTGTTGAGGAAGTTAGAACTACTCTACCTTCTGCACCAAGTTCCCTTTTGATGTCCAGCCCCACACTTTTTGATTGCCAACCATTTGCAAAAGCACCACTGTAGCAGCAATCTAAGACAATTACCTGCCGCTTGGCGTAGCAATTTTTGGAGAGCTTTTGTATAAAGTTTGCTTCAACTGAGGTAGCTTCAAAATCATCCCTAGCTGTCAGGCAAGTAGCTAAATATAAATGATTATCATCATCAGTGATTCCATGACCAGAGAAGAATAGTAGAATTAAATCTTCTTTTCTTGCATTCTTAAACAATCTTTGAATTGATTGTTTCATTAAAACAAGATCAGGGTTGATTAAAGGAATTATTTCATCAAATGCTCCTAATTTTAAATTTTGTAATACCCTTTGTAAGGCTGTTACATCATTGGGTGGGGCTGATAATGAAGGTATACCTTCGCCATACTCACTGACGCCCACAAGAAGAGCAATCTTTCTTTCAGCCATTGCTTGTCCCACCCATTGCTGCAATTAAATTCAATATTGTTCTTTCAGCTTCTGCTAGCTCCTGGCGACTCTTAGCTTCAATCTCAACTTCCTTCTCACCTAATTTAACTTTGAGTTTAATGGTTTTGTCTACCAACCGATCATTAAGGAAACTAAAGAACGCCGTAATATTTTTAACACTTACTTCTGCTGTCAACATACCTACCAACGTGGCCAACCCTTTACTGGTCACTTCTGGGTATAAATCTTCTGCGCGATCGGCTCTCACTACTGCATCTAAATCACGTACTTCTGGTAGAAGTTTGCTAGCAAATTTCCGCCTTTCTTCGTCTTCCAAGTTGGAATCTAATAACCCAAATATGAATTTGACTGTATCACTCATTTTGCTTGCCTTTAGATAGTTGCAACAATTAATTGTATCGCAGTTGCGGTACAATACTGAATATAGCCCAATAATACCGCAGATCGATAATGTATGTCAACCCCTTCTTACTCCCCATCAGAATCTCTTTATTACAATGCTACCCGAACAATTAATTGAACCCTTGAAGCAGCAATTAAATTATGCCAAATCGCTTCATGCTTTGGATTTAGCAGAAGGATTAGGTGCGGTAGAAGGCTCTCCTGATTTTGAGGTGATAACCAAACCACATATCCTTACTCCGAGGGCATTACAGAATCGCGAACAGTTGTGCTTGATATTGTATACACCATAAACCCAGGAGAGCCCGGTAGAATTACCCTATGCCTTAGCTCGGAAATATCCCCATGCTGCCAGAAGTTGGGAATGGCAGTATGTATTCCCGTCGCCAACTCGTTCTCTACATCCTGAAACCGAGCTTAGAGGAAGACATCAATCGATCGCCCCATATTCATTTGTATCAATTTCAGTATTAGACCGCTTCACCACGGGAGGTACTGAATTTGACCTTCCAACTCTCCCTCCTGACTGCACTCTACAAGGACAAGAATATCCTCAATCACTCGTCCGATCGGAGCATCCGTGCTAATTTCGATCACCCCTGGCATCGGCTGACTTTGCCTCACTCGATCGTAGGCATAGCGAGTAATCGTAGCGACATCGTGAGTCAGCAGAATACGCCCTTCCTGCGCTGCCCACTCTAAAACGGTTGGATCATCTTTCCCTGACAGCCCAACATCTTGTACACGAACGATGTCGAGCTTTAGGTTACGGCGAAATAACCCTCGAACGATCGTATTATCGAAGTTTTCATCAGCAAGAAGTTTTAACATGGTTCTTGCACTGTTCTGCGGGCAAGCAGGCGATCGCGCAAGCCTTGTGGGTCGAATTTTGCTTGATTCATAGCGCGAATCTCAAGAGATTGCTGCCGTCGCTGTTGCAAGTAAGCTTCTACTTCCGATTCGTGCTTGAGATAGAAGGCGATCGTGGCATAAACGTCAGCTAGATTCAGAGACGGATAGCGATAAACAATTTCCTCTGCGGTCGCGCCCTCCTGAAAGACAGCGATTACAGTATCTAATGTAACGCGAGTTTTTCCGACGAGAATCACACCATCTTCATTTGCATTTAAAGGAGCAGGTTCAGCCACGATTGTCAGTGTCATAAGCATCTTCAAATTCAATATCCCAATAGTAGCAAATCTTCCTAGCCGTTTGGAATTCTGATAGCGGGTAATGAGCCATGCGCCTCGAAAGGTTGCTAAAATCTCTCCCTGCTTGACGTTGAAGAATACTCAGATGATCTGTATCCAGTAAATATTTCATAGCTCATCTTCAGCTTCGAGGAAAGACTCATCCCCTTGGCGAATCGCTCGTCCTAATGCAAGTAGCTCTTCAAAGGCAGGTTCATCTTTGAAAGACCCTATAATTTGTTGCAACCAATTCGTCGGTTGAGAAGCCACCATTTGCTTCTGCAACTGGGCGATCGCTGCTTCCACTGCTGCAAGCCGTTCCTCTAAAGAAGTGTTAATTGCCATTTGAGTTTCCCTAATTAATCCTTCCTATCCTAAAGTATTTCATGCGGATAAAGGAGCGGTCATAAACCGACGCTCGCGGTCAGCAGCATAAGCAATGCAGGCTTTTAAATCTTGTCGCGTCAGATCGGGGAAATCGTCCAGAATTTCTGCTTCTGTCATCTCGGAAGCCAGGTACTCAAGCACTTCATAAACCGTAATTCGCAAGCCGCGTACACAAGGCTTACCACCGCGTTTATTTGCTTCGATCGTGATGTGGTTTCGGTAGTTCATAAAAAAGCTTGGTAAGATTGTGTTTTCGACCTTTGCAAAATCTTAGCTTATGGCTGTGGATCTGGCAACGTTGTCAGTTATTTTTAGCGCTGACGGTCAAATTTTATTAAGTGGCGGTCTCGATCGCTACTTGGGTCGCGATCGGGGACGATCGCACTGATACGATCCAAATATATAATTATGATGGAACCGGAAACGATATAAATCCTAACCTAGTTAACACAAGAGGGCTTGTCTTATGGTTCAGACAAAAACTAAACTAACATTTGCAGAGTTTCTCGAAAAGTACCCAGACGGATCGGGCATCTACGAACTTGTAAAGGGAGAGATTGTCAAAGTGGAAGCAACCAGAGCTCATAAAAATGTGGGACGATTTCTAGTATTTGGCTTTAACGATGAAATCAGGCGCTTGGGACTTGACTATATCGTTGACAAAGATATAGTTTTCAGAACTGTAACAGCTTCAGGACAAGAACAAGGCAGAAATCCTGATGTAGGCGTGGTTAAGGCATCAGTATGGAACAGCAATGTACGCGGCTACGGATCCCTTACCGAACCTATCCAATTAGCAGTAGAAGTTACCTCAACTAACTGGGAAGACGACTATGTGGATAAGCTAGATGAGTATCAAAGGCTCGGCATTTGTGAGTATTGGATTGTGGACTATTTAGCGATCGCTTCTAGGGCTTATCTAGGAAATCCCAAAATTCCCACTGTTTTCGTTTATTATTTGGAAAATGGCAGTTATTTAGTTCAAAGTTTTACAGGTAATGAGCGCATTATATCTAAAACTTTTCCAGAACTAGAAATCACAGTCGAGCAACTTGTACTCAGCAGCCAAATTCAAAACATTTAGAGAAACGAGATGAGATTACACCGAGAATTTTTATCCTGGAAAGAGTGTTTTTATGCCTCCCGTCCATTACTCTTTACTATTTTCACCCTTCTCAAAAACAGGCAAGATGCCTGTTCCACAAATACTAGATTTTACTACTATGGTGTGGGCATTTTGGCCGCCCGTAAGTTACTCGCTACTGTTTGCTTTCCTGTTGCTATTTCCCTCGAAAACCTTCGCCCAAATCATCCCCGATAATACCCTGGGGGCGGAAAGTTCGCGCACAGTTCCCGATACTATCAACAATTTACCCTCCGATAGAATCACTGGCGGCGCAACTCGCGGCGTTAACCTATTTCACAGCTTGCGCGAATTCAACATTCAAGGCGGGCGGGGAGCTTATTTTGAAAATCCCAGCGGAATTACGAACATCTTCACCCGCGTTACGGGCCCAAACTCCTCAAATATTTTAGGAACTCTGGGAGTTTTAGGCAACGGCAACTTATTTTTAATTAATCCGAAAGGAATTATATTCGGGCCGAATGCGCGGTTAGATTTGCGCGGTTCCTTTATCGGTTCAACCGCTGACAGTATTGTGTTTAATAACGGCGTTGAATTTAGCAGCACAAACCCGCAAACATCCCCGCTGTTAACAGTTAATATTCCCGTTGGTTTAAGATTTAGAGACAATCCTGGTGCAATTGTCAATCAATCGACGGCTATAGGAAAGGTAAACCTGCCAGCCTCTGCTGTGGCAATCCCGATTAGCGATCGAGTTGGTTTAGCCGTAGATCCAGGTCAAACTTTAGCCTTAATTGGCGGCGATATCCAACTCCCAGGCGGCAATTTAACCGCCAGCAGCGGACAAATTTTACTCGGTAGCGCAGCCAGTCCCGGTTTAGTTAATTTCGCACTGAATCCTCCTGTTACTTTGCAGGGTAATTTAACTGTTAATTATGACAAGATTCAGAACTTCGGCAATATTCAAATAGCCGATGGCACACTCATCAACACCAGCGGAATTGGTGGCGGCCGAGTAGAGTTAAAAGGTGGAAATGTCGCCCTCAGCGGTGCGCGAATTTATGCGCTGACACTGGGAAATATTGATGGTAGAGGTATCGAGATCAGCGCCCAAAAGTTGCGAGTGGAAAACGGAACGCAATTTTCTACCCTGACTCTAGGAGATGGTGCAGGAGGCAATATCAACATCCGCGCTGCTGATTCAGTAGAAATGATCGGGCTGGGAGTTGAGGGCTATCAACAGCTTTCAATTAAATATTTGGTATCGGGAACTACAGACCCGTTTGACCCACTATTTGTGCTGTTTAATGCTAGTGCAGGCGCTGGTTCGGGGGGGGATATTACGATCGACACCGGCCGCCTGCTCTTCAACAATGGGGTAGTAGGTAGCGGCATCGCTTTTGGCGGTGGAAATGGCGGAAATTTAATCATTCGCGCCAATACTTTTGAGATGGTGGGTTCTGGAATTAACAACGGGACAGCTAAAGAAAGTACCGGTGCGGGAGGAAGCATTAGTGTTGATGTCGCGAGATTAATTATGCGCGATGGTTCTATTCTCGGTACGACGAGCTACAGCAGCGGCCCGTCAGGGAATATCAACATTAAAGCTGCTGAATCAGTAGAATTGTCTAACAGCGGCCCGACAACAGTTGTGTCAACCGGAATTAGCACGCTGAGTATCGGCTCAAACGGAAGGGCGGGGAATATTAACGTCGATACCAAGCGGTTGACTCTCTCTGGGGGTTCTGCGTTTACAGTAGGATCGGGTGTGTTAATTGGCAGGTTTTTGTTTTCTAGGGATGGGGGGCCTGCTGGAAATTTAACAGTTACGGCTACTGAATCAGTAGAAATTTCAGGTATTTCTCAACTTCTGACCAGCGGAATTCAGAGTGCTAGTGCGCTGAGTTCTGGAACTTTGAGCTCTAGTCCGGGCGGGGATATTCGCATTGATACGCCAAGCCTAACCGTGCGGGATGGGGGGGTAATTTCTACGAGTTCTTTGGGGGTGGGAGATGTGGGGAATATTACTGTTAATGCCGATCGCATTCAAGTCAGCGGCAGCGGTAATAACGGTTTGTTTGTCAGTACAATTGATGCTTCGGTGGGCAAGATATTTGGTACTAATCCCAATGCTACAGCAAATGCCGGTTCGTTGAATCTGACGGCGCGCGATCGACTAATCGTCAAAGATGGAGCTACAGTGACAGTGCAGGCTACGGGAACCGGACGGGCTGGTAATATCAATATTGTCGCAAATTCGATCGCCCTTGACAACCAAGCAAGAATTGACGGCACGACTGTATCCGGTACAGGAGCAAATATTAACCTGCAATCACAAGACATCCAATTGCGCCGCAACAGCCGAATTACCACGGATGCGGGCAATTCTGACGGCGGCAATATCAACATCAACAGCGACATTCTTGTCGCCCTCCCGCAAGAAAACAGCGACATTACAGCCAACGCCCGCACAGCAGGCGGCGGCCGCGTGAATATCAATGTCCCCAATGTTTTTGGGTTTACAGCAGCGAGTCGCGAACAAGTTAGAAACAGGTTGGGGCTCAGTGACGCCCAATTTGCAGCGTTGCAAGTAAGTCCTACTTCTCTGCTTCCAAGCAGCGACATCGCCGCGATTTCCCAAAGTGTCGGCCCGGCTTTGCAAGGGGCGGTAACATTTAGTTCTTTTGGAGTGAATCCGGCTCAAGGTTTAGTGGAACTGCCGCAAAATGTGGTCAATCCGGCTGCGTTAATTGCTGCAAATCCCTGCATCCGAGGGGCTGAGAATGAGTTTACTGTGACTGGACGGGGGGGATTGCCACCGAGTCCTCACGATGCCCTCACCAGTAATTCTAGCCAGTTTAATTGGGTGGAACCAGCGGTAGGTGCAAGTCAGCAAGTAGAAGGCCTCATAGCATCCATAGAACTTCGGCCAACAGAAATTATTCCCGCTCAAGGTTGGGTAATGGACGATCGAGGACAAGTAACGCTGTTAGCCTATAATTCTGGTGGTGGTGCATCTATTCGCAGTCCGAAATCGACCGGTGTTTGCGTACCTCAATAGGTACTCTTCAGGTTTTAGCTAATCCCTCGCTATTTTTCTCATATTAAATTAACAAAACTTCAAAGATGCGCTGCCAATCTTCCGCCCTTTTTTTTGCATTCTTACTGCTGTTTCCTGTCCGTGCGATCGCCCAAATCATCCCCGATAATAGCTTGGGTGCAGAAAGTTCGCGCACAGTTCCCGATACGATTAATAACTTACCATCGGACAGAATAGAAGGCGGTGCAACTCGCGGAGTAAATTTATTTCACAGCTTACGAGAATTTAACGTGGGTGAAGGCAGAGGAGCATATTTTGCCAATCCTAACGGGATTGCCAATATTTTTACCCGCGTTACTGGGGGCAATCCTTCTAATATTTTAGGTGTGTTAGGAGTCCAAGGAAATGCCAACTTATTTTTACTTAATCCCAAAGGAATTGTCTTTGGTTCTAATGCGAGGTTAGATTTGCGTGGTTCCTTTTTAGCAAGTTCTGCTGATAGCGTATTTTTCAATAATGGCTATCAATTTAGCAGTAGCAATTCGCAATCAGTACCGCTGTTAAATGTCAATATACCTATCGGTTTAAATTTTCGAGAAAATTCTGGTAAAATCATTAACAATTCAGCAGCACCAGCCTTGAATTTACCACAATTACCTCCGGGAATCCCGCCGATTTTCAATAACATGGGCTTAGCAGTTGCTCCCGGACAAACTCTTGCCATAGTGGGCGGAGATATTGAATTAAATCAGGGAACACTCACTGCATCAACCGGACAAATTTTGCTGGGTAGCGTCGCTAGTCCGGGGATGGTTGGATTGGGGGTAACGCCATTTGGATTAAGTTTAAACTATGACAAAATTGCCAACTTTGGTAATATTGAAATGACCAACGGCTCACTGATCAATACCAGTGGACTTGGTGGTGGCAAAGTCGAGATTCGAGGTGGAAATGTCAACCTCAATAATGGGCGAATTTATGCCCTGACTTTGGGAAATATTGATGGCAGGGCGATCGGCATTAACGCTCAAAATTTTCTAGCCCAAGGTGGAACGCAAATCTCCACAATGACAGTAGGAAGTGGTGCCGGAGGCGCGATCGACATCCGCGCTACCGACTCAGTAGAAACGCTCGGAATTGGATTAGATAACTATAGAGTGTTTGGTGGTCAGTATACGGTATCGGGCTCTTTCGACCCTTTTGACCCACAACTTGTGCTGATAACTGGCACTAATAGCATGGGAGCCGCCGGAAACATCACGATCGATACGGGAAAACTGTTGATAAACAATGGAAGCGCATTGACTACCACCACGTTAGGTGGTGGCAACGCCGGAAATATTACCATCCGTACCGGGGTTTTAGATATGGTCGCTTCTGCAATCCACAGTGGCCCACTTTTGGGGAGTACGGGTACGGGAGGAAATATCACCTTTGAGGGAGAACGTTTAACCGTAAGCGATGGTGCTGCTGTGATCAGCCTCACCCGCGGTGAAGGAGGAGCGGGGAATATCAACATTAAAGCGAATGAATCAGTAGAAGTGCTGCGGACTCCCACTGGAAGTCCCGTAGCAAGTTTAATTGGGTCAACTGCGAGCGGTGTGAATGGGCAAGCCGGGGACATTAATATCGACACGAAGCGGTTGAGGATCTCCCAAGGAGGCGGAATTAGTTTATCTAGCGGAGCAGTTGTGGGCAACCAACCGTTGAATACAACTGGGGGGCCTGGAGGTAATTTGACAGTTAGGGCCACTGAGTCAGTAACAGTCGAGGGTTTTTCTGGAGTTTTGGCGAACGGCAGTCGGAATCCCAGTTTCATCTGCGCTGATGCCAATACTGCTAATCGGGGAGGGAGTATCAACATTTCTACACCTGTACTGACTCTCCGGGATGGAGGAGTTATTAGCACTGCATCTTTAGGCCAAGGAGATGCCGGAAGCATCACAATTGATGCGGGTCGTGTAGAAGTTATTGGGAATGGGGGTCAAGGTGAATTTAACAGTCAAATTCAGACTTCCGTTGGGATTGCATCTGACCTTATAGATCCCAATGCTACGGCTAACGGAGGTTCGTTGAATCTGAATGTCGGGCAATTGATTCTTCGCAATGGGGGAACACTCAATCTGCAAGCATTGGGATCGGGACGGGCTGGTAACATTAACGTCAAAGCAGATTCAATTTCCCTTGACAACCAAAGCAGCATTGACGGTAGAACGGCATCCGGTCCCGGAGCAAATATTAACCTCGAAGCACGAGATGTCCAGTTGCGCCGAGGGAGCAGAATTACAACTGATGCAAGTATTTCTGATGGTGGCAATATCAACATTAAAAGCGATATTCTGGTCGCCCTGCCGCAAGAAAATAGCGATATTACTGCTAATGCGCGATCGGCTCAAGGTGGTCGCGTTAATATTAATGTCCCCAATGTTTTTGGGTTTACCTCAGTCACTCGCGAACAGGTTCGAGCGAGTTTGGGATTAACAGATGATCAATTTGGTGCGTTGCAAGTAAGTCCTACATCTTTAATTCCTACCAGCGATATTGCGGCGATTTCTCAAAGTAGCGGCCCGGCTTTGCAAGGTACTGTTACATTTAGTTCTTCTGGGGTAAATCCCGCTCAAGGTTTAGTGGAACTGCCACAAAATGTGGTGAATCCGGCTGCGTTAATTGCTGCAAATCCCTGCATCCAAGGAGCCGAGAGCGAGTTTACAGCGACTGGGAAAGGAGGAGTGCCTCCAAGTCCTAATGATGTCCTCAGCAGCCCTCTATCGCCGTTGCCGTGGGTGGAACCAGCCGTAGGTGGAAGTCAGCAAATAGAAGGCCTCATACCATCCATAGAAATTATACCAACACAAATTATTCCTGCTCAAGGTTGGGTAATGGACGATCGAGGACAAGTAACGCTGGTAGCCTATAATGCTGGTGGTGGTGCATCTCTTCGCAGTCCGAAATCGACGGGTGTTTGCGTACCTCAATAGGTACTCTTCAGGTTTTAGCTAACCCCTCGCTATTTTCCTCATACTAAATACCAAATTAACCAGACTTCAAAGATGCGCTGCCACTCTTCCGCCCTATTTTTTGCATTTTTACTGCTGTTTCCTGTCCGTGCGATCGCCCAAATCATCCCCGATAATTCCCTGGGCGCAGAAAGTTCACGGACTGTTCCCGATACTATCAACAACTTACCCTCAGATAGAATCACTGGCGGTGCAACTCGCGGAGCCAATTTATTTCATAGTTTCCAACAATTTAACGTGGGTGAAGGACGAGGCGCATATTTTGCCAATCCTAACGGAATTGCTAACATCTTCACCCGCGTTACTGGTGGCAACCCTTCTAATATTTTAGGAACTCTGGGAGTTTTGGGAAACAGTAACTTGTTTTTAATTAACCCAAAAGGGATTGTCTTTGGTCCCAATGCTCGGTTAGATTTGCGGGGCTCATTTATCGGTTCAACTGGTAGCGGAATTCTCTTTGATAATGGCTTTGAATTTAGTGCAGCTAATTCTAATTCAGTGCCATTGTTAGCGATCAATATTCCTGTGGGTTTAAGATTTAGAGACAATCCCGGTACAATTGTCAATTCTTCCCAAACACTGGCTCCTACATCAGTCTTACCGCCACTGCCCATAGAAATTCCTGCTTTTGAAAAACTCGGTTTAGCAGTAGACCCAGGTCAAACTTTAGCATTAATTGGCGGTGACATTCAACTGCAAGGAGGAAATCTAACTGCTTATACCGGACAAATTCTTCTCGGTAGTGTCAACAGTCCAGGTTTAGTGCAATTTGAACCAACAGCTTTAGGTCTGAATTTAAACTATGACAATATTCAGAACTTTGGAAATATTGAAATGAAAGGTGCATTTATAAATACCAGCGGATTAGGAGGTGGAAAAGTCGATATTAGAGGTGGAAATATTAATCTTAACGGTTCAGGAATTTATGGACTGACACTCGGAAATATTGATGGTAGAGGCATTAATATCAATTCCCAAAACTTGCGAGTAGAGGGGGGGTCGCAAATTTTCGCCTCCACACTGGGAGAGGGGAGAGGAAGCGATATCAACATCCGCGCCACTGACTCAGTAGAAATGATCGGGTTGGGAATTGAGGGCTATCAGCAGCTTACAGAAAATTTTCAGACATCTGGAACAGGCAACCCCTTTATTTCGCAAATTGTTCTGTTTACTAGCGCTATTGGCAGTGGAGCAGCCGGAGATATTAACATTGAAGCCGGACGGCTGTTGATGAGCAATGGGGTAGTGGGCGGTGCCCCCACCTTTGGTGCTGGGAATGGCGGAAATCTGACTATCCGCGCCAACACCGTCGAACTCGTGAGTTCAACGCTCTATAACGGAACAACGAACGAAAGCACTGGTCAAGGCGGAAACATCTCTGTTGAAGCGCAACGGTTAATGCTGCGCGATGGCGGTGCGTTTGCGAGCTTCAGCCTTAGTGATGGAGCATCGGGGAATATCGCGATTAAAGCGAGTGAATCGGTGGAATTATCGGGTAGTCTTCCTGGAGGTCTAGGGCAAACTCGGCTCGGCACGAATACTTTTGATGGGAATGGAAAAGGTGGGGATATTACGATCGACACTAAGCGGTTGAGTGTTTCTAATGGAGCCACAATTAGTTTAACGACTGGTGCGATTTTTGGCGAAGTCGTGTTTTCTACAAGTGGGGGGACGGGAGGAAATTTAAGTGTGAGAGCCTCCGAGTCTATAGAAGTGAGCGGCGAGTCAAGATTTTTGGGGAATGCGGGCTATGTAGCAAGTTCTTTTGTTACTCAAACTGCAAGTTCTGGTAGGGGTGGAGATATCCGCCTCTCAACACCTAAACTAACTGTGCAGAATGGCGGGGTTATTTCTGCGGCTTCTTTGGGTATAGCAGATGCAGGAGATATTACAATTAATGCCGATCGCTTACAAGTGCAAGGTATTGGGAGTAACAGTGGGTTGAGGAGTGGAATTGAGGCCTCGGTTGGTAGGGCGTTTAATGCTGTAAATCCCACTGCTAGCGGAAATGCAGGCTCGTTGAATTTGAATGCTAATCAATTGATTCTTCGGGATAGTGCAGTTGTTAATGTTCAATCTTCAGGAACAGGTAGGGCTGGCAATATTAACGTTGTAGCTAACTCAATTTCCCTGGATAATAAAAGCATAATTGATGGCACGACTGTCTCGGGAACAGGGGCAAATATTAACCTGCAAGCGCAAGATATTCAGTTACGGCGCGGCAGTAGAATCACCACGGATGCAGGTATTTCTGAGGGCGGTAATATCAGAATTAATAGCGATATTTTGGTAGCTTTACCCCGAGAGAATAGTGATATTACAGCTAATGCTCGCACAGCTAGGGGCGGACAAGTTACGGTCAATGTACCAAATATCTTTGGCTTTACAAGCCTTAACCGCGACCAAGCTAGAAGTAGTTTAGGACTTACTGATGCTCAATTTGCAGCGTTGCAAGTAAGTCCTACTTCTCTAATTCCTACCAGCGATATTGCGGCGATTTCCCAAAGTAGCGGCCCGGCGTTGCAAGGTACTGTAACATTTAGCTCTTCTGGAGTGAATCCGGCTCAAGGTTTAGTGGAACTGCCACAAAATGTGGTCGATTCGGCTGCTTTAATTGCGGCAAATCCCTGCACGCAAGAGGCCGAGAGCGAGTTTACAGCTACTGGGAAAGGAGGAGTGCCTCCAAGTCCTAATGATGCCCTCAGCAGCCCTCTATCGCCGTTGCCGTGGGTGGAAGAGGCAGGAAGTTCGGCAACTAGCAATGTAGAGGATTTAACCGATCGAGGGAAGAAGGAAGAAGGGGCAATCCTCGATCGGGAAGTTGTTCCGGCGCAAGGTTGGGTGGTGAATGCGAAAGGAGAAGTTATGCTTGTTGGATATAATCCGGGTAATGCTGCTGACTCTCGCAATCCTCGACCGAGTTCTGTTTGTGTGCCGCGTTGAAATTAGGTTTTTTTTGACCTCACATCTTGCACCATTCTCAAGAACGGGCAAGATGCCCATTCCACAAGAGATGAATTTTCTTGTGGAACAGGCATATTGCCTGTTCCTAAGCAAGTAATTGAGAAGGGTGCAACATCTCAGTTTAACCGCAGATTTAGGCGGATTAACGCAGATAAAGAATAAGATGTATTTGGGTTAATTGGTATCTGTGTCTGCGGTTGTAATTTTATTTTCTAAATATGAAGTTTACCCGATCGCTCCGGCAAGTAATTCTGTTATTTGTGATTTCCTGTCTGCTATCCGTTGCGATTCCTCCGGGAGTTGCTCAGATTAATCCACCACAAGCGGTGCAGCTTGTCCGACAAGCTCGAACTCTGTACCGAGAGGAACGTTTTTCGGAAGCCGTACCCTTGTTGCAGCAAGCGGCGACCCAGTTTGAGGCAAAAGGCGAAAATCTCGATCGCGCCACAGCTTTGAGCAATTTAGCTGCAACCTATGGGCAGTTGGGGCTTTGGGAACAAGCAGAAAAAGCTGTAAATTCAAGTTTGTCGGCTGTGCGAACACAGGCAAAAACTCCCGAACAGCAGCGGATTTTGGCTGAAACTCTCAACATTCAAGGACAGTTGCAACTCGAACGGGGGCAGACTCAAGATGCGATCGAGGTTTGGACGCAAGCTGCTAAAATATTCGAGCAAATTGATAGAAAAAACCAACTTTTTCAAGTTCAAATTAATCAAAGTCGGGCTTGGGAAATTCTCGGACTTTACCCCAGAGCTTGCAAAATTCTTTTAGCTTCTTTCAAGTTGGAAAACCCAACTTGCGAAGTTTCGGCAGCGGGTTTGGAAACTTTGAAAAATCAGCCTGTTTCTCTCGAACAAGTCCGGGCAATTCATGCTTTAGGGCGGGTATTGCGGGTTTTGGGACAACTGGAACGATCGCAGGATGTGCTTTCGGCTGGACTTGAAGCAGCCCAAAAATTAGGTTCCCGGCCAGAGGAGGCTGCAATTTATCTCAATCTGGGCAATACGGTACGGGCTAAAAGCAATAAACCGGGTTTGACACCAGAACAGCGGGCTGATTGGGAACGCTTTGCCCTAGAGTATTATGGTCGATCGATCCAGGCGACCCCGGATCGATCGCTCCTACAAATTCAAGCAAAGTTAAACCAATTGAGTTTGTTGGTCGATCGCCAAGATTGGTCTGAAGCAGAGGCTTTGTGGCGTTCTATCGAGCCTCAAACCGCTCAATTTGGGTCGAACCGCGCTGGACTTTACGCTCAAATTAATCTAGCTCAAAGCTTGATGAAATTAGCTCAGTCGCCTGCGAAAACTTTGAGTTTAAGCGAGATTGACACAATGCTCGATCGCTCTGTCGAACCAGCAAACAGTTTGGGCGACAAACGAATACAAGCTTATATTCTGGCAGCGAAAGGCAAACTATCGGAAATCCAACAGCAGTATCAGAAAGCGGAAAATCTCACAACTGAGGCTTTGAGTTTAGCATCGGCGTTTCAATCTCCCGATATTGCTTACCAATTGTTTTGGCAACTGGGACGGATTCGGAAAGCTCAGGGGAATACAGAAGGGGCGATCGCTCAATATACTCAAGCTGTAAATGTACTGTCTTCTCTGCGGGGCGATTTGGTGACAGTCAATCCCGAAGTGCAATTTTCGTTTCGGGAAAGTGCCGAACCGGTTTATCGGGAATTAGTCGGGCTGCTTTTGCAAGACGAATCTCCCAGTCAAGCTAAATTGAAACTGGCGCGCCAAACGGTGGAATCTTTGCAGTTGGCGGAATTGGACAACTTTTTTCGGGATGCTTGCGCTGATGCTAAACCAAAGTCGATCGAGGAAATCGATCCGACAGCGGCGGTGATTTATCCGATTATTTTGAGCGATCGTTTGGAGGTAATTTTGTCAATTCCCGGCAAACCTCTGCGCCGCTACACTACTAAGAAGTCTCAAGCCGAGTTGGAAACTGCCTTCAGACAAGCCAAAAATGTCATCAGGCCTTCTGCTTTTCCCCGCGACAGGTTGCCCCCGGTTCAACAGGTTTACGACTGGTTAATCCGCCCTGCGGAAGCGGATTTGACGGCTAGCGGGATTAAAACTCTGGTATTTGTGCTCGACGGTTATTTGCGAAATCTGCCGATGGCTGTGCTGCACGACGGTGAAAAGTTTTTGGTAGAAAAATACAGTATTGCTTTAGCGCCGGGACTGCAACTGCTGGCACCGAAACCGCTGAGCCAAGTCAAGTTAAGAGTGCTCACCGCTGCCCTCTCGGAAGCGCGTCAAGGCTTCTCGGCTTTGCCGGGGGTGAGGCAGGAAGTTCAACAAATTGCAGCCGAGATGCCGGCGAGTTCGCTGCTGAATGAAGATTTTGTCAGCGGGCGGTTGCACGATCAAATTAAAGCTTTGTCTTACCCGATCGTCCATTTGGCAACTCACGGTCAGTTTAGCTCGAATGCGGCGGATACTTTTATTGTGACTTGGGACGAGCGGGTGAATGTTAAGGAGTTCGATCGACTGCTGCGAGCCCGCACTGGGGAGAAACAACAGCCGATCGAACTTTTGGTTTTGAGTGCTTGCGAAACTGCTTCGGGCGATAACCGCGCCGCTTTGGGTTTGGCCGGGGCCGCAATTCGATCGGGTGCCCGCAGCACCGCCGCCACCCTTTGGCAAGTCAACGACGAATCTACAGCTATCTTTATGACTGAGTTTTACAAGCAACTGGCTTCTTCTAAAACCAGCAAAGCTGAAGCCCTCCGCAACGCTCAATTAACTCTGTTGCAAAACCCAGAGTATCAGAATCCGTATTTCTGGGCACCTTTCGTGCTAGTGGGGAATTGGCAATAAGGCAGGCGATTTGGGATTTGAGATTGTGGATTTTAGATTGGGAAAGACTGATGCTCTATTCGTGTTGGTTTTTTGTTAAAGATTGTAAACTGTTAACGAGTGCTTTCTGCATCTAATATTTTTTCGAGGAGTCCCATGAAGCAACTTTTGATTGCTGAGCGCTTTTGCCTAATTGCCCACGTCTTGTCAATGGCTTTTGGATTGGCAGGGTTGCTGCTGATTTTACCCCGTCCCGAATTGGTGATGAGTTTGCCACCAGCAGGGCAAACGCTATTCCAGTGGGGGATGGCTGGGGGTGGAGTAGTTTATATCATCTTTGGTGCTGCAGCGGTTGCTCTCTATGCCTTGCGGACGTTGGGTTGGGGTGCAACTCTGGGTTTTTTAGTGCCTTCTGTGTTTTTGTCCTTGAGTAGCGAGTTGTTGGGAACGAGTACGGGTTTTCCTTTCGGCAACTACCATTATTTGAGCGGTTTGGGCTACAAAATTGCAGGGCTGGTTCCGTTTACAATTCCTCTGTCGTGGTTTTATCTGGGACTGGTTTCCTATGTAATTGCTCGCGCTGGAGTAGCGGTTGGTAAAGGTGAACTCAACTGGGTGCGCCAAATAGGGGCGATCGCCCTTGGTGCTTTGCTGCTAACAGCTTGGGATTTTGTACTAGATCCGGCGATGAGTCAAACTTCTGTGCCTTTTTGGGAGTTTGAGGAACTTGGCGCTTTCTTTGGGATGCCTTACCGCAATTTGGCTGGATGGATGGGTACGGGGGCGCTATTTATGTCTGTAGCAGCTTTCTTGTGGAGAAAAACACCGATTAAATTAGAGCGATCGGAATTGGGTTTGCCCTTAATTGTTTATTTGGTAAACTTTGCTTTCGGAGCAATTATCACTGTAACTTCGTTGGATTCTCGGTTCTGGTTCCCGACATCGCTAGCGGTGCTTCTGGGTGTAGTTCCGGCGATCGCGTTAAGCTGGATCGCTAAACCCGCAACAGGTGACGTAACCGAAACAATGCCGTCTTTGGATACATCTGTGATCACGGCTGAAATTCCACCTCAGCCCGTGGGCGTTTTGCGTAAGTGAGTTGCTAGTGAGCAACCCCGGCTGATTTAGCAAAAATTTACACTAAATTTTGAGCTAGTTTAAAAACCCGGTTTCTACAAGAAACCGGGTTTTTCAGTGGCGATTTTTTCAGGCCCAATTCCTGTAATATGTTTGAGGTCAAAATTTTATTGAATTTTTTAAATTGATATCAGTTACCAAAAAAATGAACTGTCAATAAGCTCCCAACCCATATCCCAATACGGTTGGGTTAAGCTCGATCCCCCCTAACCAAGGGCGGGCACGGGGGCACCGCCCCTACAAAGGGGGGGGACAAGAAGTTACTCAAAGTCAACCCCTACTCCCCTTCTTAAGGGGGATTTAGGGGGATCTCCGGGGAATTAACAGTGTTAACTGAACCGTATTGACCCATATCCAGTCAGTCATTCCCAATTATTCAATAGTATGGTTTTGCCGATCGCCCCTCACCTGTTCTCGCAATTGCTGACAAGTATCATCCCTGTCGCACTCCTGCTGCTGCAATTGCCCGCCGCAGCCCTTCTGATGTCGCGTCTGATTAAAGGCCCATCGCGCATCCCGCCCCTGGAACCCGATTCGCCGACGCTGGATTTGTTGGGTGCTTGTACTGCGGTAGTACCGACTTTGAACGAAGCCGATCGCATTTCGCCTTGTTTGGAAGGATTAACCAGTCAAAGTTACGAACTCCGAGAAGTGATTGTCGTTGACAGCTATTCGGTAGACGGAACCGGAGATTTAGTCAAGGCAGCCGCACAAAAAGACCCCCGGTTTCGCTTGATTAACGACGATCCGCTGCCGGCGGGCTGGGTAGGGCGTCCCTGGGCGCTGAATGCAGGTTTTTTGGCAAGTTCCGAGAAGTGCGAGTGGATTTTGGGGATAGATGCGGATACTGTGCCGCATCCGGGTTTGATTGCGAGTTTACTCAAAACGGCGAAAGCTGGAAATTACGATTTGATTTCGCTGTCGCCGCAGTTTATCCTCAAGTATCCGGGGGAGTTGTGGCTGCAACCTGCTTTGTTAATGACTTTGGTTTATCGGTTCGGGCCGACGGGGACTGGCGGGGATGTGCCGGAACGGGTGATGGCGAACGGTCAGTGTTTTCTCTGTAAGCGCGAGGTTTTGGTGGCATTGGGGGGCTATGAGGTGGCAAAAGGTTCTTTTTGCGATGATGTGACTTTGGCTCGCTATGCGGCTGCTAAGGGCTTTAAGGTGGGCTTTTTGGATGGGGCTAAGGTGTTGCAGGTGCGGATGTATGAGGGGGCGATCGAGACTTGGAATGAATGGGGTCGATCGCTCGATTTGAAAGATGCTGCTTCTGGCGGTCAAATTTGGGGCGATTTGTGGCTGTTGTTGGCGGTTCAAGGTTTGCCGGTGCCGATTGTGTTGTGCTATTTGCTGTTTGGTTCGCTGCCGCCGATTGGTGTATTTCCGCACTTTTGGCTGTGGGGATTGAATGTATTTTTGGTGGCGGTGCGATCGGCTTTGTGTTTGGCGATCGCACCTTCCTACGATACAACTGGGGCATCGGGTAAATGGCTGTTTTGGCTGTCACCTTTAGCCGATCCGCTGGCGTTTTTGCGAATTCTAATTTCTGCTTTAAATCAGCCTACTCAGTGGCGCGGCAGAAAGTATGAATAATCGTTAAATTTTTGCTACAGCTTTTAAAATTGGTAGAAGTGCGATCGCCCTTTTGTATCGAATGGGCGATCGCACTTTTCTTTGCTTCCCTAAATCAGCAGGAAATTAGCGGATGTTATCAAAGAAGCACTCACCCCAGCAATAACACCTAACTCCTCTCCTGTCAAGAGATTTTTGATGAGAGTTCCCTGAGTATTTTGAGTGATTGCTAACTGGCTAAAACTCAAACCTCCGGTTAGTGCGATCGAATCTTGACCGCTTGTAAAATCAGCAATAATATCAAATCCTTGACCAGATTTTAGTACAAAGATATCATTGCCGCTACCGCCAATCAAACTATCATTCCCCAATTCTCCGTAAAGGACATCATTACCTTTTCCGCCCAGGAGAGTATCATTATCTTCCCCGCCGTAAAGAGTATCATTTCCTTCACAGCCTCCCAGCATATCTGCGCCTTCGTCACCGCTGATAAAATCATTACCTTCGCCGCCGCAGATGGTATCCGAGCCCTGATTTCCCAACAAGTAATCATCTCCCTCACTGCCAAGGATTATGTCATCACCTTTGCCTCCAAATAAGCTGTCATTACCCTTACCGCCGTCGATGAAGTCATCATTTCTGTTCCCATAAACGATGTCGTCACCTTCGCGGCTATTTAGGGAGTCATTGCCTTTACCTCCAAAGATTAAATCATTCCCCAAGTCGCCGAGAATAATGTCATTATTTTCATCTCCAAATAAGATGTCGTCACCTGTGCCACCGCTGATAAAATCATTGCCTTTGTTGCCGTTGAGGATGTCGCTGCTGTCACCACCATATAAGTTGTCATCCCCGGATTTGGCATCGAATATATTGCCCGTGTTGCTACCCAGTAATTCATCGTTTTTGGCAGTGCCTATTTGAATGCCCGGTACACCGAGTATCGTGTTTTCAACTGAATTCGGTTGGTTTAAATTGGGATAGTCAATGTCATCGCAGATGCAGTCATCGTTGGGGATGTTATTAGTTATTGGTGTTGGCGTTACCGATGGTGTTGGCGTCGGTGTTGGTGTCGGTGTCGGTGTCGGTGTTTCCGCAGGTGCAGGTGCAGGTGTTGGCGTTACCAATGGTGCAGGAGTTGGTGTTAGCGCAGGAGTTGGTACTGGTGCAGGCGTTTCTGTTGGTACTGGTGCAGGCGTTTCTGTTGGTACTGGTGCAGGCGTTTCTGTTGGTACTGGTGCAGGCGTTTCTGTTGG